>JAKPVM010000098.1 GCA_029572555.1 Verrucomicrobiota bacterium
CCGCCAAAAAAGTCTCATATTTATATGCCGCTCGGGCTTGATGGTGGACGACAGAGATTCAGGCTAAATCCCGATGGAAGCATTGAATTCAGGACAAATGATGGTTATTTACGAAACCGTCCCGGCAAAGATACACCGCGCCTTGATTTAGAAAAAGCGCCAGTAAGATTTTCGTTCTCTCTTCCACAAAGACCAACATACAGAACAATTGATGAAGAAAGCCTTCCAATATGTCGGACTACATGGGAGGTAGATGGAATTCGGATTAATCAAATTGCCTTTGTTACGACACTTAAAGGGCTTGATGATGATTCATCAACACCACCGGGCGATGAGTTTGCCGTTTGTATGATTAAGTTTTCCATTACGAATATCTCTGGCACAGAAAAAACTTTTTCTTTGCCAATCGCTTATTATAGCGGGAACAAACAATTCTCTTTAAATGCAGAGGAGATTGTTAAGGCAAATGGGACGCAGCGGTTTTATCTTTCTTCCAATGCCCAGAGTGAATTGGATAAAAACCGCCTGAATTTCAAATTAGCCCCATCATCAGGCAACACAATCGTTATAAAAATTCCATATCTAATTTTGAATGAACCTGAACTTGAGCAGTTAAAGAAACTTGATTTTGATACTCAGCGCAAAGCGGTTGCGGGGTTCTGGAGAAGACGCTTAAACCAGAGCGCAAATTTAATCACACCTGAACCTATGCTAAATGAATTTTACCGAGCTCACGCCTCGCATTTATTGATAAATTGCGAATCCGAACCCGGTAGCAACCATCGTTTTGCCCGAGTTGGTTCGTTTAGCTACGGCGCTTATGGGAATGAGTCTTGTATGATGGTATTAGACCTTGAACGTCGTGGGTATCATAAGGAAGCGCAGGAGTGTCTTGATGGATGGATTGCTTATCAAGGGAAGGTTGGTTTGCCGGGCGATTTTTCAACAAAAGACGGTGTCCTCTATGGCGCCGCTGGTTATGAAGCTGGTGGATATAATCAACATCACGGCTGGATTTTATGGATGATTGCCGAACATTATCGCTTTACCAGAGACGACAAATGGCTCAAATCGGTTGCCGCAGCATTGATTAAAGGGGCTGATTGGATAATTAAAGAGACGGAAAGGACAAAAGATAGAAGCGAACTTGAGAAGGGACTTTTACCTGCTGGGAGTCTTGAAGACATTGGCGATTGGTGGGTGTGGTTATCTACAAGCTGTTATACCTGGCGCGGGCTTGATAATACAGCGTGGGCTTTAGAAGAAATCAAACATCCGGAGGCAACCCGAATCAGAAAGGCAGCCGATGCTTATCACTATGCGCTGACAAACAATTTTACAAAAGCCGCTCAACGCTCACCAGTTGTGAGACTCCGCGATGGAACGGCTATCTTGAAATATCCATCACACGTTCATAGACGCGGCAGGAGTTTTGGCTGGATTTGCGAGACGCTTGAAGGCGCAATTCATCTGCTCATTACAAAGGCAATTGACCCAACATCAATTCAGGCTGAATGGATACTGAAAGATTATGAAGACAATCTTTATCTTTCTAATCAATACGGTTATATGCTTGATGACTTTGATAAATACTGGTTTGGCAGAGGAGGAATGTCAATGCAGGCTTGTTTGTTGCTTGATGTTGAGCCATATCTTTACCGCGACGATGTAAAACAGGCATTGCGCGCAATGTTCAATGGGCAGGCGGTAAGTTATTTCCCCGATGTCAGACTCAACACTGAACATGCTTTGCCTGAAATGGGCGATTGGAGAGGCGACCATTATAAAACAAGCGATGAGGCAAACAGCGCTGGCTGGTTGAGACAAATCTTTGTTAGAGAAGAAAATCCATCTGTACTACTTATCGGTCAGGCTGTGCCTCGCGAATGGCTTGCCGCAGAAAAACAGTGCGGGATTGAAAAAACTTCTACATGGTTTGGCACAACAAGTGTCCTTTATAGCGGATTTAAAGATAAAATAATGTGCCAATTAAAAGCGCCAACTCGCAATCCGCCAAAAGAAATCCGGGTTCGGTTTCGTCATCCGCAAAGCCATCAATTTAAATCTATCAGTGTAAATGGGAAGGTCTGGAAAAGGACATCAAAAGATTGGGTCATACTTCCTGGTAATGTTAGTAATGTAACAATTGTTGCAAATTATTAATCAGAAATTGACAAAACAACAATAATAGAAACAGATAAACAAGATGGTTATTCAGATAGATGATTGATTGGTCGATTTATTGGTGAGCAATTTGCGTGCATATTCAAGCGCCTGTTCGCGTGTTTTAAGTTCATCCGATAATTGTTTTTCTCGAATTTCATAAAGCGCTTTTCCTAATTCTTTTCCTTCAACAAAACCTAATTTTTTTAAGTCTTCGCCATCTACCAGAGGATTTGGCAGGTGAGGGTTTTCCGCATATTCTTTTTGTTTCTGTTTTATATAATCATAGATATCAAGTTTTCCGTGAGATGAGAGGCAGTCAAGCCGATGTAATTCAAGTTCTATGTCAAAAGTAGGTCTCGCCATCATCCGCCTTAAAGTGGATGTTTTCATCTTTTGCGCATCTTTTAGTTGCATGTGGTATCTAACGCAAGTAACTATCTGTTCAATTTCATTAGAAGGAAATCTTAACCGTTGAAGGATCCTCTCTGCTATTTCTGCGCCTTCAACATCGTGTTCGTAGAAATGTATTTTATCGTCGCCTTTGCTATATTTTGCTACTGCTGGTTTTCCAACATCGTGGAGTAGTGCGCTCCATACAAGTATATGGTTTGCATTGTGAGGTAGACGCTCAAGCATCCGCAAGGTATGTGTATATACGCAACCCTCAGGGTGGTAGACTGATGATTGTTCGCACCCTATCATTTCTGCAATCTCAGGAAGTATTTGAACTAATAGACCGCTATCCTTTAAAAGTTCAATACCTCTTGCTGCATACGGCGGCATAAAAAGTTTCAACAATTCATCTCTGATTCGTTCAGCGCTGATAAGTTTAATTTTATGGGCATTTTTTTGAATTGCAGAAAATGTGGCGCTTTCTATTTGAAAATCCAATTGCGCCGCAAACCGAACTGCCCGAAGCATCCTTAAATAATCCTCATTAAATCTTTCTTCGGGGTCCCCTATAGCACGAACAATACGGGTTTCTAAATCTTTTTGTCCTCCGACATAATCAATGACTTCTTTGTTTATGGGGTCGTAGAACAATCCGTTTATGGTGAAATCCCTCCGCTTTGCGTCATTTACTGGGTCTCCAAAGATAACCGCTTCGGGGTGTCTACCATCTTTATATTCAGATTCGCTTCTGAATGTGGCAACTTGAAAAGAATCTTCTCCAATGACGACTATCAGGACACCAAATTGTTTCCCCACCGGTATAGTTTTTTCAAACAATTCCTCCACCTTTTCAGGGACAGCATTAGTTGCTATATCGTAATCGTACGGTTGTCTATTTAATAATAGGTCTCTAACACAACCGCCGACCCAATACGCCATAAACCCTGCTTCTTTAAGCCGTTTAACGATTTCCAGCGCTTTATTTTCTTTTTTATCCGGACACATTATTTATCCTTAATATAGCAGAAAACAGCGTTGAAATGACACTCAAATTGAGTTTTTTTCAGATGTGGCAATTTCCCGCAAATGATGTTTTTCCCGGAAGGTTAAATAAACCACTCCTCCGATTACACTCCAGAACAGGCTGCCTGCAAGTGCAAGAAGGGAGAGCGAAAGCGCAGGCGTTGGCTCAACTTTTATCGCTGATGTTGATAACATTAACACAAATAAATTTTCTCTTATACCGAGTCCGCTTGGCGTTATTGGCAGGGAAGAGATAGAAATTATCATTGGCACAATGCCGAACATTGCCACTGCTGGCGCTGAAATATTTAATCCCTGCGCAATGACCATAAATTGTAAAACGCAAACGATATTCAATGCCATTGACAGCGCAAAAGCCCCAAAGAGAAGCGGTGTTTGTCTGCCTATTGTTCTGAATGAATCAATACTTTTTTCTATTGTTTCGCCAAGAGGTAATTTTCTTAAAAGTTGCCGGGCTTTGGGAAAATGACGCGAAACTCCACCGCGAAATGCTAAAAAAACTAAGACAGCACAGCCACAAAATATCAATATAATAATATAGGCTATTAAAGTGGTTGATTTTTGGCTGAAAATCCAATCCTTGTTAAAGAACATCATTATCACTGCAAAAACCAGCATCGAGAACAATCCAATCAATCTATCAGCAAATACGGTTACTGCTGCATCGGTTTTTCTATGATGTGTTTCTCTAGCGACATAATAGGCTTTAATTAAATCGCCTCCTGTCGAACCGAATAGAAACGCATTGAAAAATTGCGCTACAAATGAAATTTCCGCAATTCTTGAAAACGGTAGTTCAAATCCTTGCATTTTTAAGACCATCTGCCAGCGAATCATTCCGATAAAAACTGTGCACCCCACGATTATTACAGATAATGCCATTGAAGATTGATTAATGATAGTCAGGTTTTTCCATAACTCAGGTGGACCATATTTCCATGATATTTCCAATCTTTGAACACGAGTAAGGTTTTCCCATGATGGCGCGCTGCCGTGCTGTTCCCATGCCCGTTTGCCCTCATCCCAGAATATCGCTTGAATTATCCATGCCATTAATAAGAGACAGATGCCAAGTTTCACCGAGATGTTGATAAACCGTTTTATCATCTTTATTCTTCACCCCAGATAGATTTCAAATGATTAACACCTTTCTTGACCTGTTCAGAATCTAACTGCGGACTCAATTCAAACACCTTAAGATGGTAAGGTTGGACAAATTGTTTGAGTGCCTTAAAATCAATCATACCATCGCCAGGTGGGCAGTGGTCAATATCAGGGAATTGAACATCGTGGATATGAAATCCGAAAAGCCATTTTTTCATAAATTCGATATGAAGATTATGGTGGATGAACCCAAGATTTTCCTTTATTTGAGCGTGCCCGGTATCGTGCCAATAGACAACAGTAGAATCGTTAAATTCCTTGAAGAACAATTCAATGTCCGGTTCAAACGGGATTTCTTCCAGTCCATCGCGATTTTCTATACCTAATTTGACATTATTCTTTTTAGCCTCGTCAACAATTCTGTGAAGCATTTCAAAGACGCACTCAAGATGTTCTTTTTTTACCTCATCTCTTTTCAACAACACTTCATAACACAACTTCTGGTATTTTTCCGGCTTATGTTTTGGATTTCTCAAAAGTCTTCTTAGTTTGTGAGTATAATCGGGAAGGTCAATTGAACCAAGATGAAGAACTACAACCTTAGCGTCCACACGAGCCGCAGTCTCGATAGTTCTTAAAGTGTGCTTAAAGGCGCTTTCTCTTTCCCGAGAATTCAGGGCGCTGAATTGATATATGTTTGGCGCAGCGTGTGTCACACCAAGCGGCAACGGACAAAAATTATGCAGGCTTGAAATTTTTATTTCATTATTATCAACGGCACTAAAGATGTCCTGTAAAAGACTTATCCTTATGCCGTGACTCAATTCGGCATATTCAAAGCCTAAATGCCGAATTTCTTCCAACATTTTTCTACCGTCCGTATGACGATGCGAATTCCAGCATGTAGAAAGCGAATACATTTAAAGGCAATTATAAATTGGGAACGCCCCATCGGGGGGCGTTCCTGCGCATTTAATTCAAAAAAATATTACATCTCCGCGTATCTTGCATTTAACATAGCGGTGAAGCGCGCAGTCTTTTCTTTACGACGTCGTTTTTCACTCGGCTTTTCATAATGCCGGTGATTGCGCACTTCTCTCAAAACTCCTTCGCGGTCTAATTTCTTTTTAAGCCTGCGAAGGGCTTTATCTATCGATTCACCTTTTTTTAATCTTATCTCTGTCACGCCATAATCACTTCCTTTCTTCCGCCCAGAACTACTAATTAACCGTTCAAACTCAAGCGGTTTAGAAAATAATTATCAAGTGCCTCAAAAGCACTTTCTAAAGCATATAAATTAAATATCATTTCTAATATTTTGCAACAATAAAAATGAATTGTTCCTGAATCATTAGCATAGATACTGGAAATAGTTAAAATATTAACCAGCCGTAGGCTGGCATTTTTTAACCATCGATAGATGGTGGTAGGATTATAGCATAGACATTAACACAGAGGAAAACCCCGTTAGGGGTGACAGAGCGATAATTGAGAACCATAATAATGGCTCTGTCACCGCTTTGGGCGGTTTATGATGTTTTGTTTTTTCTTTGCTATAATCCTGTCACCCGCTTTGGCGGGTTTTGAAATGGGTTTATATCATTTTTACAAACCTAAAAAAATTCATCCATAACATCAACCAGCCGAAGGCTGGCATTTTTTAACCATCGATAGATGGTGGCAGGATTATAGCATTGAAATTAACATAAGGTAAAACCACGACAGTGGTGATAGAGCGATAATTAATCATCAAAATTAATGGCTCTGACACCTCCAGGTTAGCTTCGGTGTCATATCGTTTTTGCTATAATCCGTCACCTGCTTTCGCAGGTTTTGAATTGTGT
>JAKPVM010000099.1 GCA_029572555.1 Verrucomicrobiota bacterium
AGAAGACATTCTATTTTTTAGTTCCGGTTATGTATCTTTACGTGGTTGCAAGCCTTTCAATGTTGACAATTTTTGCGTTCGTTTCATTTATCGGTATGTTTTCGTTTTTCCGATTTAAGAAATTCAAAAAAATCCTGGCAATATTATTTGTTGTAATTGCTATTGCAGGAATTCCGGCATATTTTAATATCATGAGCGGTGTTCTTGAGATGATGCATTTTGAAAGTCATATGGACAAGGGACAATATGACGGGAAGTTTGGACGGCTAAAAGAAGGGGGAAAACCCGTCAATGTGGAAGACCGTCAGGGAGACTGGAAACTATATTATAATGGGATTACAGAAAGTGCAAAAACCATCATTATAGGTCATTCTGCTCCATTCCCGCGTGAGGTTAAGACCAGTGCGCATAATTGGTATCTGGACATGGCCTATAATTTTGGCCTGATATCATTGTTGCCAATTGTTCTGCTGGTGATTTACACATTGTTTTTGCTGTGGAAAGGCCAAGGAAAATGGCCGCCAGGTACGATCTGGCTGGTGGCTATCGTATTATATCTGGTGCTTGTTGACAGCAACTTTAAAGTGACCCTGCGACAACCATACCCGGGCATCTTTACATACTTCATGTGGGGAATACTGCTTTCACATTTCAGAAGCACCGACTCGGAATGTAAGTGCCGACTTTAGTAACGATTATGAAATTATCCAATTGTTTTAAACGAGGCAACTTGAGGTCAGGGGCCTATTTCAGTTTCGCCGGCGTGTTTGGTTCGGCATTCTTATGGCTGGCAAGCTTTAAGGTCGTGGCCTTATGGCTTGGACCGGCAGGCGTCGGGTTAATTTCACAGTTGCGGGATTGCACATGAAAAAGATTAGGACGGCATGCGGCCTTAATATTCAATAAATATGTTTTCAAACAAAGGAGGCAAATATTTATGAAATGCCCGATATGTGAAGCAGAAAACGTTCGGGTAATATGCCGGCATTTTCCCGGTTATATCGCTGGAACAGACTTTGATATATTTGAGTGCACAAAATGCGATACTCAATTTATTTCAACGGAAATTTTAGATCCAAAAATCTATAATATTGTTTATTCTAGTGATGACATACCAGGCTATTATAGATACATAAACTATGCAAAAGAAATTAAGAAGAAGAAAAA
>JAKPVM010000107.1 GCA_029572555.1 Verrucomicrobiota bacterium
AAACAGACCTCGCCGTCACGTCATGTTTTCAAATGCGTCATGACGTCAGGATTGAATGTAATCGTCGCATGAATATTCAGGATCGGCGTAATAGTCGGCTTGTGGATGTGGAGTATGTGACCATGCTCTTATATGATCCGGATTGATGCGAAGGGTCTGACTGAATGCTTCGAGGGCTTCGTTGTAACGGTTGAGGTCAATATAAACTCGCCCGATTATAGACCAAGCATCGTCAATATTTGGATTGATGCGGAGAGCTTGCCGGCAGGCATCTATGGCATCGTTGTTGCGGTAGGTCTTAAAGTACGCGATCCCGAGGTTGTACCAGACACCGGCTTGCTCCGGGTTGATGCGCAGGGCTTCACGTAAGGCATTAATGGCGTCATCGTTTCGATTGTTGTTTCCATAAGTGATTGCGAGTTTATACCATTCTTCGGCTGTTTTATTGTTTTTCTCCTTTTCAAAAAAATCAAACAGTCCCATAGATACTCCTATTCTATTTTGTCGTAGGTTGAACTAACTGCACCGCCTTCAGTTTTCATTTAACAATATCTTTATTGATTAATTAAATTCTCGATAAACGTTTGTTACATTTCCGCCTCTTGAAGCCACCCATTCTGAAATAAGTGAAACTAATATAGCCAGTTCATTTTGATTCTGTATTAATTTGCTGGAGGTCATCTCACTTTGAGCGCGCACTGCAATCATCCTTGCAAAACTGCCCTCCCATGTTTCAGCTTGTAAGTTCTCCGAAGTGGGAATGTTGTTTACATATTCCATGACTCTTTCTCCGAAATTGGAGCTTTGTCTTGTCATTTGTTCAATATGATTTGTCACGTCAAGAAGTGCCTTTTTGATAGCAGTCTTTAGAGCACTGTTTGTGATTATTCCCGTTGTTTGCTCGCGTTTATTTTCGCTTATATAGGTCCACAACCATATGGTTGCTATGAGTATCCCTAAAATAATTAATAATCCCGGAAAGTTATGAAATAAGGTAAAAAGCCCCGATTTTACCACTCCCCCCAATAATGCTTCACCCATAGAACACCCTATTCTAGACAAGAAATTTTCTTTTCAAGCATAATACCTGGTGACTTGTTATACTTAAGTCAATTTTTACAAGCTTACGAATTAATCGATTTTATTTAATGTCATTATTTAACGTTTTCCGTTTTCTGCCAACTATTGAAGCAATCAGACAGACTGTTAGCCCAATTAGCGTAATTATAATCATGCCAACTCCATATATGTTTTGAACGTCTTCACTCACATAATCTTTCAATAGAATTATAATTATGAGGGAAATTATGATAATAACAAATCCCCCAATAATTCCCTTCCCCACAAATATGACCCAGTCCGTAAACGCTGCTGAGAATTGTTTTATCCTTTCATCGTCTTCTTTCTTGCGTCTTTCAATAATAGATTTTTTTTGTTCATCCATCAATTGCCCTGCACGTAAACTCATGTATTTAAGAACGGCTGCCTCTTTATTACCATTGGTTTCGACAAGAGCCTTTGCCATAACACCAGGGTGTATGTCATTTGAAAAAACCTCTTTTAAAGCAATTTCGTGAAATTCTTCTTCAAGCTTATCCATGATTTTACTTTCTCCGTTTCCCCTCAAATAAAAGACCCCGTTTTCTCGTCATAGGAAATAGGGTCTTGAAATCCGCTCATAACTAGCCTCTCAAATGTGACTGCTTTTTTAATTGGGATTGGCGACATTAATATCAAACACACTGTTATTTAAAAATACATCTTATAATAAACAAAATCAAGGCAAAATAGTTATTTAAGGCTGTGGATTGTATTGCCCCTATTGCTTATAAAAAATAAGATTGATAATTGAATTGATTGATAAGAACTTGCTTTTAGTTGATGGCAGTATAAGAAACGCACTCTTGTGTGTCAAGAATATTTTAGCACAAGATGTGGGGTGTGGTGCCAATGGCCGAGTTGAAGGCGTATTGCGACATCCGTTCTTTTGAGA
>JAKPVM010000076.1 GCA_029572555.1 Verrucomicrobiota bacterium
ATTGTTATTGGTTTGCTAATGATTGAGGGAAAATGGATAAAAATTTCCAAAAGTGAAAAATACGAAAAACCCCTGAAAAATCAGGGGGTAAAGTTTGATTTTTATCAGTTATGCGATGATAGTGAAAAACTTATATAAAAAATGGCGACCCTAACGGGACTCGAACCCGTGTTACCGCCGTGAAAGGGCGGTGTCCTGGACCGCTAGACGATAGGGTCGCAAAAAACACCGAATTAAGCGATTTACTTAATTCAGATTTTAAATGGTGGGTTGGCAGGGGCTCGAACCCTGGACCAACGGCTTAAAAGGCCGCTGCTCTACCGCTGAGCTACCAACCCGCTACTGCACTGTCTATTTCAGATAGCCCACATTAACTTATTAAAATAATTCAATACAGGCAGTCGCGCAAGAATTTTGTTTCTCACAAAAAAACGCTGGCAGATTTTTTGCAAAATTGAAATTTTTTGCAAGAGAAAAATTTCTTTCTTGCCTTTTTATTCAATAGTAGGGCATATTTTAAAACTCAATATGGTTGAAAAAGATAAAACGGCTATAACAGGTGTTCAAGAGTCCAGTTTTGGATTGGAACTGCTCGCATGGTTTGAAACCAATAAGAAGAAGTTAATTTATGTGGGGATCGTAATTCTTATAGTATGGTTAGGAGCGCTTACTGTCATCCATTTTAAGCGTGAACGCGAGGCTGAGGCAAGCGCTGCGCTTACGGCTTTAAGACCACAGTTAGGTGAATCTATGCTTGCGAATATACCGGCTCAAAAATATCTGGAGATTTACGAGAAATATCGCGGAACAAAAACAGCGCCAAAGGCATTACTGTTAGCGGCAGGGGCTTATTATCAAGAGGGTAAATATCAGGATGCGCAAAAGACTTTTGAGAAGTTTTTGAGTGAGTATCCAGACGATATTTTTGCCCCTCAGGCTGCGCTCGGAATTGCATCTTCTCTTGAAGCGCAGGGAAAAGAAGCAGAGGCTCTGACGAAATATCAGGAGGTAACTACCCGTTATTCGGTTGATCCGTCGGTGTTGATACCCGCAAAGATGTCGTATGGTAGATTAATGGAAAAACAGGGGAAATACGATGTTGCTTATGGCGCTTATGCCGATATTATTCGCTCCGATGCTTATACTACGTGGGCGCAAGAGGCGATGTACAGACTTCAAGCGCTTGAGAAAAAACACCCTGAACTTGCCCAGGCACGTATTCAACAGCAACAGAGGATGCAAGCCGTCCAAACAAATACGGTGATGTTAAAAACCAATGGAAAAAGTGCCACCCCAGTTTCAACCAAAACAAATATAACGTTGACAGTCAAAACAAATGTCGGCTCAAAGTGATTATTCAAGCCTTCTATTTTATTAAAAACCCGTATAGATAAAATAGCAGTAACTCCAAAATAATTTTTCAAATTATCCTGCTATTCCTGTTGGCTTGTAAATTTTTTATTGGCGGGAACAGACCGGATAGCGGTCGCCAAACACATTGTCCACCCTGCCTACCGGCGTCCAGAATTTAAAATCATATAGCCAAGGCGCCGGGAATGCAGCTTTTTCCCTGCTATATGGATGCTGCCAGTTTTCGCTGGCAATCATATCCGCTGTATGTGGGGCGTTTTTAAGTAAATTGTTCGTTTTATCAACCGCCTCGGATTCAATTTCCATTATTTCTTCGTAAATGCTAATCATCGCATCGCAAAAGCGGTTAAGTTCGGACTTTGGTTCGCTTTCTGTTGGTTCAACCATAACAGTACCGGGTACAGGCCATGAAATCGTAGGCGCATGAAATCCATAATCCATCAGCCTTTTTGCCACATCTTCAACGGTGATGTTTTTAAATTTTCTTAAATCAAGTATACATTCGTGGGCAATCATACCATTTTGACCGCGATAAAGTATCGGGTAAAATTGTTCAAGCCGTTTGGCAATATAATTTGCGTTTAATATCGCAACTTTTGAGGCTTGCTCAATGCCCTGAGAACCCATTGCAGCTATGTAGAAATAAGGGATTGTCAAAATCATTGCACTACCATTCGCAGACGAAGAGACAGCGCCTAACCCTGTCGGATTATCTAAGGGATGAGCCGGCAAAAATTGCGCAAGATGACGCCCTACGCAGATAGGACCTGCTCCGGGTCCACCGCCGCCGTGAGGGATGCTGAATGTCTTATGTAGATTAAGGTGGCAAACATCGGCTCCTAAATCTACCGGTCGGCACAAACCGGCAAGCGCATTCATATTCGCCCCATCCATATAGACCTGTCCGCCATGTTGATGTATAATTTTGCAGACCTCAATTATTGAATCTTCAAATACACCGTGCGTAGATGGATAAGTAACCATCAATGCTGCAAGATAGTATTTATTTGCAGCGGTTTTTTCTTTTAAATCGTTTAAATCGATATTGCCATTTTTATCACAGGCAACGGTCACGACAGTTAGCCCGGCCATTGCTGCGCTTGCTGGATTTGTTCCGTGTGCAGATTGCGGGATTAAACAGATGTTCCGGTGCCCTTCATTGCGGCTTTTATGGTAAGCGCGGATTATTAATAATCCCGTGTATTCACCCTGCGAACCAGCAGTTGGTTGAAAAGTAATTCCTTCAAAACCGGTAATTTTTAATAGCCAATCACCTAATTCTTTAATAAGTTCGGCATATCCGGAAGCCTGTTCTTGCGGGACATAAGGGTGTATCCGATTAAATTCCTGCCACGACATCGGCACCATCCCAGATGACGGGTTCAGTTTCATTGTGCAGGAACCGAGCGGAATCATTGAGGCAGTTAAAGACAAATCCCGCGATTCTAATTTTCGTATATACCGCAACATAGCGGTTTCTGAATGATAGGAATTAAAAACAGAATGTGTAAGATATGCGCTTTTTCTTATTAGGTTTGGCGGAATGGACAGAAAAATCCCTTTCATCAGTTCATCAAAAAAGTCAACAGGTTGGTTGCTATTATAAATTTTAAGCAGGAGACGGACATCGTCAATTGTTGTGGTTTCATCAATAGAAATTGCGGTAGTTTTGTCATCAATCACCCTGATATTTACCCGATTTTCCCGAGCGATTTTTTGAATCAATTGTGAATTTGTTGTTTTTGACTTAATGCAAATCGTATCAAAGAAATACTCTGAACCTAATGAATATCCAAGTTTCTTAATGCCATTTGCGAAAATCGTGGCAAGTGTGTTGATTCTGGCGGCTATTTTCTTTAATCCATCCGGTCCGTGATAAACTGCATACATTGCGGACATAATCGCAGGCAATGCCTGTGCAGTGCAAATATTGCTTGTTGCCTTTTCTCTGCGGATATGTTGTTCGCGTGTCCCTAGCGCAAGTCGCAATGCGGGTTTTCCTTGAGAATCTTTTGAAATTCCAACAAGGCGACCTGGCATCTGACGTTTAAAAGCATCCTTCGTTGCAAGGAAACCGGAATGAGGTCCGCCAAAACCCATCGGCAAACCGAACCTTTGTGTACTGCCGACGGCGATATCAGCGCCAAATTCTCCGGGAGGTTTAATCAGCAAAAGAGCCATAATATCAGCAGAAACTGCTACAAGAACACCGTTATTATGCGCAGTTTGAACGAGTGATTCGTAGTTTATGATGTCGCCATAACTTGAAGGATATTGCAGGAGTATGCCAAAGGTATGTTCGTCGACTCTGATTTCTTGTGGCGGGCATATAATCAATTCAACACCAGAGGCTTGAGAATGCGTTTTAACCACGGAAATATTTTGTGGATGGCAGTCGGCAGCAATAATAAATCGATTAGCCTGCTGATTTTTTCTAATTCTATGGCACATACGGATAGCCTCTGCGCAGGCAGTTGCTTCGTCCAGCATTGAGGCGTTTGCAATTTCTAACCCGGTAAGTTCGCAAATCATTGTTTGAAATATTAGCAAGGCTTCAAGTCGTCCCTGTGAAATTTCTGCCTGATATGGTGTGTATTGCGTGTACCAGCCGGGGTTTTCAAGTATATTACGCAAAATAACAGAAGGCGTATAACAATCGTAAAAACCCATCCCTATATATGATTTGAAAATTTGATTTTTAGCCGCAATCTGACGAAGCCGTTCAAGGGCTTTCTGTTCGCCTATTGGAGTCGGCGATTGAATTGGCTCTTTGACTTTAATCTGCGGTGGCAACGCAAATTCTATTAAATTCTCAAGGTCTTTTGCGCCGATAAATCTCGCCATTTCTTGTATTTCATCTGACCGTGGTCCGATGTGACGGTTTAAAAAACAGTCAGGGTGTTCAAATTCTTTATATCTATCTTCGTTCATATTGAAAATGTCTTCTTTGATAACAACAAAATTATTTATTTCTTATCAAAAATTTAACGGTTGGCAAATTTATTTACGATAACTGTGCAATGAATTTAAAAAGTTAGACTATTTTTAGTCTCCTGATGGAATAGAATTTACCTACTTTTTGGACCTATTCGGAAATAGTCAAAATCAACAAAGCCTCCTGCGGTTTTGGTTGCGTAGTTGAACAAGGCAAAACGATACCCCATAAAATGCGGAAGCGTATAAACCATCTGCAGAGGTTTTCCTATCGTAGTCCAATTCTTATTATCCCGACTATAGAAGAAATAGGCTTTGTCGGTTCGGTTATTAAAATCGCATTCTATTTTTAGGAATACGGTGTTTTGATTTAATGGAACTGTCTCCGTTTCAACCGGAGAATTTGATTCTGCGCTGATCATCACAATGGACTTAGCGCCTTCTGACATTTTTACTCCAACAAAACCATATTTCTTTTGAAACATAGCCAACCCGGCATAATCCCCATCTTTCATATTGCTCACGTCAATAGCAACGGCGCCGAAACAATCCGGTCCAAATGTGCGTTGTGTAAGCGTATTTCTGGCTTTGGGCAATTCAGAAACTACTTTGCCGGTTGTTAGACGGAGAAAGCCGGGACGTTCGGTGATAGACCAGTATCTATCATCAGGATTATGGTTCCATTGAAATGCTAACGGTAATGCTGGTTCGCCCGGTTTGCGATTGAACTCATCTGACGCCACGATGTTTCCAAGTCCATTCGTAGTTGTAGGGATATTTAAAATGTCTGGCACTTTTCCATCAATGCCCAAAACAGGCCAGCCATTTTCCCATTTCGCAGGTACAAGGTAAGGTATACGTCCAACAGCGCCATAATCCTGAAATAAAAAGGCATACAATTCACCTGTCGGTGTATCTATGAGACATCCCTGTGCGATGCCCTTATACTTCAAAGCTACCTTGCTTTCATACGGACCCGTTAATTTATCTGAACGAGAAATTAATTGAGTTCTCATATCCCCCTTAGGCCAGGTAATGTTCATAAGATAATATTTTCCGTTAATCTTGTTCATTTGAGAACCTTCTGCTGGCAAACCGATATTTGCTCCAGCCACACGACTGACGTTAGTAATAATTACCATATTTACCCCAGCCGGCTTGATTCCCGATACGTCGGCTGTTAGTTCAATCAGACGAATATCGCCACCCCCATAAATCATATATACCCGATCATCATCGTCAAAAAACAGGGAATGGTCGTGCAAGGCAGGGCGGAAGGAGGATTCAATCCAATTCCCTTTTTCAATGTCTTTTGTTTTATAAACGTGGGTTTTACCTGTCGTACTGGAAAATGTCGTCACATAAAATGTCCCTTTATGGTATCGCAGGCTGCTTGCCCAAGAACCAGCGCCATAAGCGTTTTTTCCATTTTGCAGAGTCAGAGCGTCATTGTCTCCAAGTGTTTTGTATGCATAACCGATGATTTCCCAGTTCACTAAATTCTTTGATTTCATAATAGGAAGTCCGGGACTTAAATGCATTGTCGTGCTGCTCATATAATATATATCTCCAACACGGATAACCGAAGGATCAGGGACATCTGCCCAGATAACAGGATTCCGAGCAAACTTATCGGGTTTATCCGTCTGAGCAGATGATTGTTGCAAAAGCAATAAGCTTATGATGACAGGAACAATACAGCGCTGGCATATTCTAAATAGTTTTAATCGCATATCTTTTAATAATAATAAAATCGATGAAAAAAACAATAGGAACGATTGAAATCAATATATGGGGGAGCGTCCTTGCTTCACTATATTAAAATTGCCAGTAAGGATGCTGGCATCACCTTTGAACCGTCATCAAGGACGTCGACTCCACGTTAAAATTCCAAAGAATTATATTATAATAGCACAGGACTTAAAACAGGGGAGATAGATGGTATGTATGGCAATGATGTAAAAATCAATTTATATATTTACGCATCGCCAATCACAAATCGGATATGTTTTGAGTCTTCAATACGGTTGCAAAAAAAGTTATTCGCCTTTATTTGATTTATTTTTTCAACCGCCGACGCAAGATTGGGGACAAGAAGATCGTGCCTGCAATTTGCAATCCAGGGAGAATTTATCAGAATAGAGAGACAGCAAAGCATTCGTGCTACTTGAGCATCCTGCCATTTATCGCTGATGATAATTGATTCGTTTATCTTAATTTGCCATTTATATATTGCTTCAACGAATAAACCGATTTTTGGTTTTCTGCAATTGCAACCGTCGTTTTCATCGTGCGGGCAAATAAATATATCATCTAATAAAAATTCTTCTTTCAATCGTTTATGAATTAAATCAAGGTCTCTCCAGAACATATAACCACGAGAAATTCCCGGCTGATTTGTTATTACAATAAGTGTAAAACCGCTGGATTTAAGCGAACGGATTAGGGGAATGGCGTCGGTCTTGATGCGCAATTCCGCCGGGCAGGTTGGCGGGATTGGGTAATTGTTTTTAAACCTGTAATAGTTCAAAATGCCATCGCGTTCTATAAATATCGCCCTTTTCATAAAATCTAATTTTTAATATAGCAAGAAGTGTCCCTTCCTATTGGCATTGACATAAAAAGATTAAAATATATATAACTAATTATGGATAAATGTGTTATGCATTTGCAAATTTGAGAATTTTCGTTTTACAAAATCCAAATTGTTTGAAGAAATTGTTGTTAAATAAAGTCAATTATGGTAGGAGTGTACAGGTATGAAAAAATTTATTAATAAAAGTTGTATTGCGGCGATAATCGGGATTTCGGTGTTAGCCACCGTTTCAGTTTTCGGCGCTGAAGATGGATGGGTTGACCTTTTTGACGGTAAGACATTAAAAGGCTGGGTTCAACGTGGTGGAAAGGCTAAATATACGGTTGAAGATGGCGCAATAGTTGGTAGAACTGTAATAAATACACCCAACAGTTTTTTATGCACGGAACAGGAGTATGGCGATTTTATTCTTGAACTTGAATTTAAAGTTGACCCGCAACTCAACTCCGGTATCCAAATCCGTAGCCAATGTTTTGATAAAGCGACGGAGGTTGAGTGGCAGGGGAAAAAGATAAAAATCCCAGCAGGCAGAGTGCATGGCTATCAAGTGGAAATTGATCCCAGCAAAAGGGGATGGTCAGGCGGGATATATGATGAGGGGCGTAGAGGATGGTTAAATAATCTTGAAAAAAGTCCAGACGCAAAGAAGGCATTCAAACAAAATGATTGGAACAAAATTCGCGTTGAAGCCAGAGGGGATTCAATAAAAACCTGGATTAATGGTGTCCCTGCTGCGGATTTAAAGGATTCAATGACGTTGAAAGGCTTTATTGCATTGCAGGTTCATGGGACTAAACAAGAAGGTCTGGAAGTCCGCTGGCGCAATATAAGACTAAAGAAACTTGATTAAACCGTTGCCCGTAATACCTTTCATTTAGTCGGTTTTGTTTCTTTAAGCCATTGGATAAAGCTTTTCAGTGCAAGGGCGCGATGGCTGATTTTATTTTTTAACTCTTCTCCTAACTCGGCAAATGTCCTGTCATAACCGTTTGGGACAAATAAAGGGTCGTACCCAAAACCGCCTGAACCGCGCGGGGCGTTGATAATTCTGCCTTCGCAGATGTTCTCAAAGAATTTTAAACGATTTGAGAGGGCGTCAATGTTTTCAATAGCAACGTTATTTATTTCTACAACAGCAAGGACGCATTTGAATCGCGCCGTTCGTTTTTCATCGGGAACCCCATTTAACAATGAAAGCAATTTTTTATTATTTTCTTCGTCTGTGCTGTTATTTGCGCCGCTGACGCTGGCAAATCTTGCCGAATTTACACCCGGCGCGCCATTCAAATAGTCGACCTCTAAACCCGAATCGTCTGCCAATATATATATTGGATACGACAAATTGACCTTATGACTTCTTGTCAGATGGATTATGTAAAAGGCAAATTGAGTGGCTTTTTTACCCGCATTATCGTAAAATGTCTTTCCATTCTCAACCACATAAGGCGCGTCAGGAAAATCCTTTGCAGACAATATCCGGAACGAATCATAGCAGCTTAAAATATCGCTGAATTCTTTAACCTTGTTTTTGTTTGCAGTTGCAACTATTAACGTTGGCATTGATTGGCTCCTCGACTAAAACTTTGTTAATAAATTTCCTGAACAACGGAATCTCTTGTTCTACTAAAATTGTATGTTCTTTATTGAAAACTTGGTATTCAATGTTTAATCCCTTAGATTTGAACTTATTTATTTGTTCCTCAACTTTTTCAGCAGATATATACGGGTCTTGTAAACCGTGAGTGATTAAAAACCTTTGCTGTTTTGAAACCTCTGTAATGCTGTCGTAAATACCATCTTTTTCCAAAGCCCATCCACTAATGCCGATTAAACCGGCAAGCTGTCGCGGGTATCTGACGCCAACCTCCCAGGTCATAAGACATCCCTGTGAAAAGCCCAACAATACCATCTGTTCTGGTGGGTAGTTGTTATTATGCAAATGTTCAAACAGCTCGAAAAGAAGCGCCCGACTTCTTGCAACTGTCTTTGGGTCTGCTGCAAGGGTTTGAGTGTCAATGTTAAACCATGAATATCCCGGGTAATAAACATCAGGTGCATTGACGAGTATGTAGTTTAGATATGGTAGATTCAGTGCCTCTGGCAACCACCGATATCCTTCTGCGCTATCTCCTAACCCGTGTAGCACAACGAGTGTTCGCCTTGATTTGCTCTCCTTCGCTGGATAAATTTCCGTTTTTAACATCTGTTTATTCATTTTAACAATTTTATTATACAGGAATTGTTGTTTTCAGACAAAATTAATTTAATGGCTACAATGATTTGGTATTAACAATAATTTATTATTTGCCGCTGGTTTTAAACGCAATGCATAATATTAGCTCAAAAATCGAACTCAATCGCCCGTTCAGATAAAAAATCCGCGTTCGCCCAGAAAAATCAGTATTATTTTTTGTATATCTTAAAAGACCCGACATCGAACCACACCTCGCCAGTCAGCGCCCGTAGTTCGCATATAAGTTCGACATCTTGCGGAGAATCAATACTGAATTGATATTCAAGTTTTTTCCAGGGCGAGGTATTAATCAATTTATTTTCTCGTTTTAATTGGTTGACGGAAGTTCGCAGCCCGGCGCCTTCGCCTTGTTCATCTGAAATCGGTTTCACATTTTCGCATCTCGCCAATGCTTCAAACAAATAATTTCCTTGCCAGAGTTTCACTGTTGTTTTCCACATTGCGGTAGTGGATGAATTAGCCTTTATGTACAATGCGGTTCTTCCGTCTTTATCTTTCACTATGTCGAATTGTGCCCCGCTTTCGCCGCCAGCCTTTTTCCAATTTTCAGGCGCAATTATCATATCTGAGGCAGTTTTTAACTTCATCGAGGCAAATTGCCTATCTATCGATTGTGCCCGGTTTATGATTCTTTGTTTTAAATCGCGTGAACGATTTTCGAACCCCTGAGCAAAATTTTTGTCTACCTCAGCAATTTTTGGTTTTAGTTTGCTCACAATTGTATCAATACGATTTGTTAAATCTTCGGGACGAAAATTATTTACAAAAATTTCCTCAAATCTTTCAACATACCGTTTTTTTGTCTCAGGAATTCTATAGACTGTTTGGGCGACTAATCCATTAACACCGGGGACAATTGGAACGTTTGAATCATTCATCATCTGGTCTAAGTCGTGAGGTATAAAAGTAAATTTGCCGTTTGAAGGGTCGTGATAAAGTCTGTAATTGTGCCTTGCAAATGTGTACCCATCCCAGTGGCATAACATTACTTCAATTGCCATAAAAGAAATAAACCTATCAACATCAAGAATTGAATTTAACATTGTATAACATTTATTTGTATCCCTTTCGCGGACAGCATTTGCTAATTGTTTCAAGTCCGACCAATCATTAGCGCCCTCGCCTTCCATACGGTGCATCGGGGCATCAACGTCTATTCCACCGGATTCGCCATAAGCGTTTCCATCCGGGCTTCCAAAAAATTGCGAGAAAAATTCTTTTTCAAAACTTTCTTTTAAAACATAAAACTGAGTTGGTCGGTTATTGACCTGAACAAAGGCGTGAGCAACACGAGTGGCTGGAACACCAGCAGAACGAAAAAGATGTCCACAAATAAATTCGCTCAAAAAAGTTGGGTCCTGAACGCTGTTGTTTAGATGAATTTTTCTTACACCGTGAAATCGCTGTCCGGGTCTGAAGTATGAAAAATTCAGTGTGAAGCCGGGTTTAGGGTCGTCAAATCCGCGAAAACTTCCAGCCGAACCTTTTAAATGGATAGCAACGTTTGTATAAACACGGTCTCCTTCGGTAACGACGCAGGGTGCATATTTTTTAGGGTCTTTGCGGAGTGCTGCCGCTGAAGTTTCAGGAACTTCTATTTTAAATTTTAATAATACACCATCGCCAGAAAACAGTTGATTCATTTCAGATACATAATTTTCTTTGTTCGTTGCCGCTTTTGTTGTTAATGAAGAACAAAAGAGACAAAGGAATAATAAATAGGCTATTTTTTTAAATAGCAAGTTTTGAAACAAAGCAGTATAAAAAATTACTTTCATAAAAGTATTCAGTAAAAAATATTCATTGAAAATTAGACGGAAAATTCGGGCAAAATCAGAAAAAAAACAAAATTTTTTATAAGAAGATGTGGGTTGTTTTTATAACCCATTGATAATCAAGAAGAAAAAATTTATTTTTTTTGTTGCATTTTTATGCGAACAGGTGTAAAAATTATAATAGTTAAGTAAGACAAAATAGATAAAAAAAATTTTAAAAAAGTTGTTGACAAAATTTTAAATTTTTATCATATTTTGTTACGCACAATAAAAAAGAGAAAACACTATGAAAACAAAATTGCTAATATTAACAGCCGCCGTAGCAGTAGCAGGAGCTATTGCCGTAAAGGCGCAGACAGTTTATTCTGTCAACGTAGTCGGTTACGTGAATGTGACCCTCGCTCCGGGGTTCAACCTAATCGCTAACCCACTAAATACAACGAATAATACTATTGGTTCATTGTTGCCGGGAATACCGGGCTTAACTGTATATAAATATATTTCTGGTTCTTATGCAAACTGGTCGTTTGATGAATATGATCTAGTTTGGTATCCTAATGATAAGGCAACATTAAATCCTGGCGAAGGTGCATTTGTTTTTAATCCCACTGCAACTAATATTGTTGTAACATTTGTTGGCGAAGTACTCCAAGGTTTGTTGACAAATGATATACCAGTGGGGTATTCAATCAGAAGTTCAATGGTTCCTCAAACAGGAACAATAAATGATATATTGCAACTTCAGGGTGAACCTGGCGACACCATATATAAATATAAAATAGAAACAAAAAATTATGAAAGTTATACATTTGATGAATTTGAGTTAGTTTGGTATCCAGATTCGCCTGTTATTAATGTTGGTGAAGCATTCTTTTTAAATCGTTTTACAAAACCAACTCAATGGATTAGAAACTTTACGGTTCAATAAATAAAAGAATTTTAATATGTTAGAAGTTGACAAAAATAATAAAAATAAGGCAAAATTATGAAAAAACTAATGATTATTGCTGTTATAGGCGTTTGCGCTGGTTTAGCTTATGGGCAGGCGCAATTTGAAATGAAATCTAGTATACCCGGCACTCTGCGTGTTCTGGTTTATGGTCCAGAACCAAGTAATCCTACGCAACCGTTGTATGGTAATCCACCAGAGGGAATTCCGTCGGGAACCACCACTTACTCAGGTCCACTGTTGCAAGGCACAGGATATACTGCTGAAATTTGGTGGGGAACTACTTCCGATGAAAATAGTTTACAGGCTGTTCCAGGTTCTCAGTGGCATTTTAGAACTGGAGCAGGTGCAGGAATTCTTGATGGGAAATCACCTACTGGTGGACAAACTTTGTTGACGGTCCCTGGTTGTAATTTTTCTGGTAATGTATATATGCAGTTAAGGGTCTGGGACAATAATGGAGGTCAGATAACTTCGTGGGCTGATGCTTTAACTTATTGGAATTCTATCACTGACCCAAACTACGCAATTGGGAAATCTCAGATATTCGAGCAAAAGGTTGTGATTGCACCAGAACCCGCATCTCCTGGATTACTTAATCTTCGGAGTTTCAGTCTTTACACCAACGTACCTGAGCCGGCAACGATTGCGTTGTTAGGGCTTGGTGGTTTGGGCTTACTGTTCCGTCGTCGTAAATAATGTAGTTTTAACAATAGTTTAATAACAACAAAGAGCCGTCCATAGAGACGGCTCTTTTTTTGTATTTTGTAATGTGGCGCCGGCATCCTTGCTATCGGTTTTAATAATTATGTGGCATCGCATCCTTACTGATAAGTTTAATATTTGGGAGCAAAGATGCTCCCACCACATTATATACAGGAGCAGAAATGCTCCTGCTACATTGTATCTTTTCGCTGCATTGCGAGGAATTATTGCAAAGGAAATTGAATATTGGTAATTTATCTTTATGAAATCTGGTAAGACAGCTCGTTTTTCGGTCTCAATATCTGCTGAGTTGCTTGAACAGTTTGACAGAATGATATTAAATGTTGCAAATCGCAGTCAGGCAATTGGCGATCTTATTCAGGATGCACTAATCGAGCACAAAAAGGAAATCGGTAATGAAGAGATGGCAGGAACGATAACCATTGTTTATGACCACCACAAACCGCATATTCAAGAGAACTTGACTAATATCCAGCACGATTATCAAAAATATATTATCTGTAATTTACACGTTCATTTAGACCACCATAATTGTCTTGAAACGCTTGTAGTAAAGGGGGAGGCATCAATCCTGAAAAAAATTGCTGATATTTTGATTTCTTCAAAAGGCGTCAAGCACGGTAAGTTGACGATAACGACTACCGGCAAAGAGATATCGAACTTCAATTGAACAAGTTATTGACCAACCATTTTTAATCCATCAATAGAAAAAAATTTGGAAGTAATCTTTTGACCTTTAATGAAACTTTTTATAGTCTCTGGTTTATTTTAAACGTATCAAGCAATGGGCGTTGCATCTATAAATAGTATAATTGATGAGGCAGCTGGAATCGATGTGGAAGAGGTTCGTCGGTTAAGCAAGGCGTGGCAAACGGCTGTTGAGAATGGTTCGCAAGATTCATTTTTAGAATTTGTTTGTCGCGAACGTGGAATTTCATCCGAACAGTTTCTTCGGAATTTGGCAAAGATTTTAAATTGTCCTTACATTGAGCTTCCCAAAATAACTGTGCCAGCAGAGGCTCGCAACCGAATATCAACAAAAGTCGCTTTTCAATATACAATTATGCCAACGGCTATTGAAAACGGTGCGCTTCAGATAGTCACTTCAAATCCATTTGATTCAGGGATGTTGAGCGCTGTTCAATTTGACGCCGCAATGCCTGTAACACTTGCTCTTGCTACAAAAGAGGAGATAGAAAAAGCCCTTAAAAAGTATTATGGCGTAGGTGCTGAAACATTAGACGAACTTGCTGAGGATGAAGAGCCATTTGAATTGTTGATACCAGAAGACAAGGAAATTACAGAAACCGACCAGGAGGCAAGCGTAATTAAATTCGTGAACCAGATAATCTGGGAGGCATTTAAAGACAGGGCAACGGATATTCATTTTGAACCTTGCGAAGACGAACTACGGATACGCTACCGTATTGACGGTATTTTGCACCAGGCGCCAATGCCACCGCAATTAAAGCGGTATCAATCGGCAATAATCTCGCGCATAAAAGTTATGTCGGGAATGAATATAGCGGAAAAAAGATTGCCGCAAGATGGTAGAATCAATGTAAGAATAAAAGGCGAAGAGCTTGATATTCGTGTTTCCACAGTGCCGACTGTTTATGGGGAGAGTGTCTCGCTCCGGTTGTTGACACGTGGCAAAGTATTTCTGGGACTTGAAAGTTTAGGATTTTCTGCCGACCAGGAGTCTGCGATTCGTGAGATAATCGTCAAACCACACGGTATAATGCTTGTGACTGGACCTACTGGTTCTGGAAAATCCACATCATTGTATGCATTTTTGAGCACGATTAATTCCGTTCAAAAACGAATCATCACCATTGAGGAACCTGTTGAGTATGAACTGAAAGGGATTAATCAAATTCCGGTTCGTTCGGACATTGGGCTTACATTTGCCGTAGGGTTAAGGCACATTTTAAGACAGGACCCAAATGTTATAATGGTTGGAGAAATTCGCGACCTTGAGACGGCAGAAATCGCTATTCGCGCAGCCTTAACTGGGCACCTTGTTTTTAGCACCCTGCACACGAACGACGCCCCGAGCGCGTTTACTCGTTTGGTTGATATGGGAATTGAGCCGTTCCTTGTGGCGTCATCAGTTGAAGCGGTTATGGCTCAACGACTCGTAAGAACGATTTGTCCACATTGTAAAAGCGAACAAATGGTTGAACGTTCTTATCTATTAAAAATAGGATTTCCTGAAGAAGATATTGACAGGGCAAAGTTTTATAAGGGTGTCGGCTGCGAAAATTGTCGTCAACTTGGCTATCAAGGGCGAACCGGCATTTATGAATTATTAGTGGTTACAGATCCAATCAGGTCTCTTGTGATGAACCGTGCTCCATCAACAGCGATCTCTCAAAAGGCTATTGAAACTGGAATGAGGACGTTGCGGTACGATGGTTGGCATAAGGTAAAAGCAGGGATTACTACTATTGAAGAGGTATTGCGTGTTACTCAAACAGAAGAACACGTTGACCTGATAGAAGATAAACAGATTGAACTTGTGAAACGGTAAAATGGGCGGCTGGCATACCTGTAATATAATAAATTTAGACCAAACAACGCAGTTGTGGCGATTTTCGGCTGCCGGGAAAGGAGTGAAGTTTGACGCGGAATTGACTGCTCTGCCATCAGAATCCCTGCCTACAAGGTTCTTTAAAAAGAGCTGGGGAACCCTATTAAATAAGAAATTTAATGTTGCATATCTTCCTCCTGACCAGGTTTTTTTAAAGGTAATACAACTGCCGACAACAGATTTTAATGAAACCTTATCAATGGTGGAATTTCAGATGGAAAAACTCTCGCCAATACCAACCACACAAATCGGATGGGCAATCCAGACGCTTCCATCTTCTAAACCCGATGAACAAACCGTGGTGGTATTTATCGCCCCAAGAAACCTCATAGAAAGTCATCTTGGGAAACTTGAAGAAAATGGATATTTTGCAGACAGGCTTGAGACACCGCTGTTTGATATGCTGTTTTCATATCCGGTTGAGGGTGATAGCGTCTGGATTTATCCTGTTGATTCTACCAATAAAACATTGTGGATATCGGCATGGTGGTTCAATGGGGCATTAAGGCATCTTGGAATTTTAAACGTAAATGATTTGCAAAATCTAAAAAATCAGTTGCTTCACATCATCTGGGGTGGAGAACTTGAAGGCTGGTATAGTGGCAATCCACGTTGGCATATTGTTGTCCCGGAAGATGCTGTGGCGCTATTTGAACCAGTGGTATCGGAGATTTCTGACGGGAATTATGAAAAACACAAGCCACTTGAAGCCAAACAGATAGCCGAATTGACTGCAAAAAGGCTGCTTGATACCAGAACTCAATCAACACTTGTACCGCCTGAGTATGTTAATAGGTATAAACAGCAATTTATAGATAGGTTATGGATGAGCGGTGTCGCTGCGGTGGTATTGATTTACCTATCCTGTGTCCTTGTTTATTTTGGATTTTTAGAGGTTTTAAAGTTCAAATATAACCGGCTACAAGCCAAAGCAGCAGCTATAAGTGCTGTCTATACAAACGCCCTTGCTATAAAGGCGCAAATCCAGGTCCTTGAAGACCAACTTAGTTTAAAAAATGCTGTTCTTGATGCTTACTACTCTGTTGTAATGAACCTGCCAGAAGAGTTAAGTTTAAACTCGTTAAGTTTTTCTCGTGGAAAAACGGTCACAATTTTTGGAACAGCGCCATCAGACCAAAACGCAAAAGTCACCGAATATAACGGAATTCTGGGGAGACTTGAACAAAACGGACAAAAATTATTCAGCAAGGTCAGTCCACCAACAATTAGTTTGCGCGGAGAAAAAATAACATGGAGTTTTACCTGCGAACTTAACAGAACTGAGGTCGAATGATTGGCTTATTTAACAAATTAAATCTTAGACCAGTAGAACGTAGATTAGTCGTCGGTGCGGCACTGATATTATTTGTGGCATTGAACTTTTATTTTGTCGTTCCTCGTTTTGGAGATTGGAAGGATTTGGAAAAGAAAATAAAAGAAACCGAGATAAATATCTCAAAGTATATGAAGGAAACGAATAACATTCCCGCATATCTTGTGCGACTTGAAGAATTGCAAAGTGCGGGTGAGTTTGTTCCCACAGATGAAACAGCGCTTTCGCTTGCTCAAACAGTCCTTGGAAAAGCGGCAGAAGCAAACCTTCTTGTTCAACGGCAGACGCCTGCTGGCGGGGGCGATGTTCCAAACAATCCGTTTTTTACCGAACAACGGGTCACAATCCATTTTACTTCCGGTGAAAAAGAACTGGTCGATTTTCTAACAAAGCTTGGGTCTGACAGATCGCTTGTCAGGGTTCGCGATATGGATGTTAAACCGGACCCTCAAAGTTATAAACTCGTCGGTTCGGTAACTGTAATTGGACGGTTTCAAAAAAAACCACTTGCAAAGTCAGATTTGCCTAAAAAAGTAGCAGAACCTCAAAAACCAGATTCTTAATATGAAATTCGAAAAAAATGTTAATATTTATAACTGGCTACGTTTTAAACATTTTAACCGAATAGCTAAAATGAAATTGCCAATATTGTTTTATGTATTGCTTGCTGCTGGGTGCTGGCAGGCGCTTTCACAAACGACAAATTTACCATCATTGCCGTCAATGCCTGCAAGAATCCCAAGAATTAATACGAACGCTCCAACGCCGCGGCAATCAAACACTGTTGGTACTGCGATAAAGCCATCTACAAATGTAACTCTTAATCCGGTTTTGCCGAGAACGACAACGATGACTAACATTTCTGGGGTACCACAGCCGACTAACGTAATTAAATTGCCTACTGCAACGACAAATCCAGCGGCAAAACCAGTTCGGATGCCTCTTACCTCTGCTACTCCAACAAATCTTCCACCAACGCGAACTATGCCTGCTGGAGCGCCAACAGCGCCGGGTGTTCCCGGAATTCCTGGACCCGGAGCGCCGACGGTCTTGCCAACAGTTCCATTAACGTCCACAGCAACTAACCCGGAAACCGCAATGGCTACAAATGTTCCTTCAGGAAAGACAGGACAAGACAATCAAACTTTTAAACCCGGTTTGTTACGATTTCAGGCACAGGATCTTAGTGGTGTTCTTGATTTGTATGCTCTACTCGTAAATAAAACAATCTTGCGCCCAGCCGTCTTGCCGGACGTAAAAATCACAATTAAAAATCAGACCGAACTTAATACTGAAGAGGCAATCAGGGCTATTAATGCTCTGCTTGCGATGAACGGTGTAACCTTGATTGATGTAGATGATAAATTCGTGAAAGTTGTCCCTGAAACCGATGTGTTTAAACAAGCCAAACCGTTTTCAAGTAGCGAAGTGGTCACAAATATGCCAGACTTAGCGCCTTATGTAACGGTTGTACGACAGGTGACAAATGCTAAACCATCGGAGGTTGTTCAAGCGCTTCAGCCATTTGCAAAAATTCAGAACGGGATTATAGGAATAGATAGCAGCCAGATTCTCATTATTCGGGATTATGCGGATAACGTAAAGAGAATGATTGAATTGCTGGATAAAATTGATGTTTCAATTCCTCTTGAAATAGAACCTGTTGTAATTCCCATAAAATATGCCAAAGCCGCAGATATGGCGCAGGTGATAAGTTCGCTCACTGCTGGTGGTGGTGGTGGAACAACTGTTGGTAGTCAGACAGGAGGGAAAAGGGGGACAACCTCCACAAGAGGCCTTGGCTTCGGTTCTCGGACAGGGTTTGGAACATCGGGTATGACGGGTTATAATCAACCTGGCACAACACCCGGCACGCCATTAGGAACAACTCCTGGCGCTGCTCAAAGTAGCTTTACAGACAGGTTAAAAAGCATCGTCTCAAAAGCCTCCGCGGTTGGAGAATTACAAATTATTAGCCAGGCAAAAATAATTGCCGATGAACGAACAAACTCGCTTCTCATTTTTGCCGATAAACGTGATATGGAAATGATTACAAATATAATAGCAAAACTGGATGTTGTTCTTGCTCAGGTTCTTATTGAATCACTAATTATGGAGGTTCAGTTAAATAATAATAGTGATTATGGGTTAAGCTTTCAGCAGAGAAAACCAACCCAAATAGGCAATTTCACCGGTATCGGTTCCATAATAAATGGCACGGTTCTAAATCCGGGTAGCTTCTCATCAGGGGTTTCAAATGCCGCCGCCTCTTTGAGTGGATTTAGTTATTTTGGCAGATTTAGTCAAGACCTTGATGTAACCGCCACAGCAATAGCAAACGATAGCAGATACAATGTCATATCAAGACCGCGTATTATGACCACTCACGCAACAGATGCGTATATTTTTGTAGGTGAAACCAGACCTTATATTACAGGGAGTTATAATGCACTTTATTACGGTGGTTCAGGTTACTCACAGTATGATATGTTACAAATCGGTATTACTCTTACAGTCACTCCGTATATAACTTCTGATGGTATAGTGGCAATGGACATTGAACAAGAAATTGCAAACGTTGGTGGCTCGGTTAAAATTGATAATAACGATGTCCCGATAACAGTAAATAGGAATGCCAAAGCCTATGTGGTTGTAAAAGACCGAGAAACGGTTATTTTAGGTGGCTATATAACCTCTGATATAACCAAAGCAAGTTCCGGAGTACCTATTCTTAAAGATATTCCACTTTTAGGTATCTTGTTTAAGAACAATAGTTCAAAGAAGAATAGAAGTGAACTAATCGTTTTAATCAAACCTACTGTATTACCAACGCCTGAGATTGCTGCAAAGGCTACCGAAGAACAAAAAAATCTACTGCCCGGCGTTAAAAGAGCAGAACGAGACGAAGACGCATTGCGAAAACAAGAAGCCGAAAGATATGAAAGAGAGTATCAGAACAAATTGCTGAAAAAATCAAAGAAAGAAGAATTTAAATCTGAAACACAAGGGAACGATTTCTAAATACAACAAATCAATGCAACAAAACCATTAAACATAAAGATGATAATAAATCATAAAAATAAGCATTTTGCTTGGCGCGGCGTTCATCTTTTTTTGATTGTTACAGTGTGCAATTTAATGGGTTTAATGGGCGCAACTGTAAATGAAAATTCCCCGCAAGCCTTGCAAACAGCTATTAATGCCGGTGGAGAAATCAAATTTGGTTTTAGTGGCACAATAAATCTGTCTTATCCGCTTATTGTGGCGAATGATGTAATCATTGATGGGGTGGGACAAACAATAACTTTAGATGGTGGTTATACAGAGACAACAACAAACCAAACCGGTACGAGGCTTTTTATCATAAATACAGGGGCAACATTAACATTGAATAATTTAACTTTAACAAAAGGTGTAAGCACGAATGGAGGAGCAATTTATGTAAAGAACGGCGCTACACTCGTAGTGAGTAATTGTTTATTTAGCGATAATAATGTGATTGGGGCAAATGGCGCAAATGGAGCGAACGGCAATAATACCATTAGTGTTGGAGGTGGTGGCGGAAACGGGGTATCAGGTGGTAACGCATTGGGAGGCGCTATATACAACGAAGGCGATATAACTTTAATAACCTGTTTATTCAGCGATAATATTACTTCGGGGGGAAATGGTGGAAATGGAGGCAATGGCGGCGACGGAGATTTTACTGGTGGCAATGGTGGCAGCGGAGGTAATGGCGGATTGGCAAGGGGCGGCGCTCTATTTAGTGTGAACAAGGCAGCGATTACAAATTGTACATTTTATAATAACCAGGCTACTGGTGGTTCGGGTGGTAATGGAGGAACAAATGGTGTTGGCGGAGCTTCTAATGGAAGACCGGGACAGGGTGGTTACGGGGCGGAGGCAAGCGGCGCCGCAATTTACAACTCGGGTTATTTGAGTATGTATGGCTGCACTATCTACAATAATTTCTGTCAGGGCGGAAACAGTATGCAGGCTGGGACAGGTGAATCAAGTAATGGAAATAATGGTTATTCTGGTGGCAGTTCGCTTGGTGGCGGTATAGTAAATACAAGCACCAACGTTTTAATTAATTGCACTTTTTATGCCAATGAAACTTACGGTGGCAAAGGCGGTGATGGAGGAAATAGCGTTGATATGATTGCGGGAAATGGGGGTAATGGCGGAAATGCAATAGGAGGCAGTTATTTTAATACAGGTTATAGTTATATCACGAATTGCACTTTTTCATCAGGCAATGTCGTTGGTGGAACAAATGGAGTAGCTGGACAGGGCAATTTTGCGGGTAGTCCCGGAAATATTGGATTGTCAGCAGGTGGCAACATAGCCAATCAAGGTTCTCTTATAATTCAAAACTCTATTATCACTGCGGCGATAGCCGGTGGAAATTTTTATGGCTCAATCACCGATGCGGGACATAACATATCATCAGATTCTACCGGGCTTTATCAATCTTCAAGTTTTAAAAAGACTAATCCACAAATCATCGACCTTGCCGATAATGGAGGTCTAACTTATACGATGGCGTTGTTAGCAGATAGTCCAGCTATTGATAATGGATATACCATTTTATCATTAACAAATGACCAGTGCGGCACAGTTAGACCTTATGGCGACGCAGTTGATATCGGGGCTTATGAATATCCAGCTACGCGAATTAGAGGGAGAATAACTGACGGTTCAAATGGCATACCATCGATAAAAGTAGTAGCAGGGACAAGATATACTTTCACAGATACACTGGGGTATTATGTGATTTCAAATATGGCAACTGGAAGTTATGTTGTTGCACCGCAGGATGATAGATATTCTTTTTCGCCTTCTTCTCAAACGGTTAACGCACGTTATACCTCTGTTACAAATATAAATTATGTTGGAAGCAGATTGTATAAACTTGGAGGTAGAATTGTTGAAAACGGAGTTGGACTTCCAAATGTAGTTATAACTGCTAATAGTTTTTCAGCTAACACAGATATAAATGGCTATTATATTTTTACTAACCTGCCATCCGGGAATTATACAGCGACTCCGGGTTTAAATGGTTATAAGTTCTACCCGCAATCGACTAATGTTATACTTCAGAGTGATATTACAAATGTGAACTTTTCAGCTGCTGCAACTATATTTACTATAACTGGAAAAATCATAGAAGGATCTAATGGAGTTTCTGGGGTAATGATAACAATGGGAAATCTGACAAACTACAGTGATAGTTCAGGGGTATTTTCTTTTACAAATCTGTCTTCTGGTAATTATCTTATAGTACCATCTAAATCAGGATATAACTTCAACCCGCCGGTTATATCCGTTTCACTAAATTCGAACACTAACTTAACCTTTACCGCAAGCGGAATATATAATATTTCTGGAAAAATTACAAAAGGTGGCTTGCCAATACAGGGTATTAAAGTATATGCTGGCATTTACTCTGCAACAACAGATAATAGTGGCGATTTTACTATCTTAAATGTTTCTCCTAAAACTTATAATGTTACACCGGTTTTAAGTGGATATACCTTTGACCCGCCTTATTATTCAATAGATGTCTCTCGTGACTATTATGGGCTTGAATATATAGTGTTAAATAGTTTTTCTGTTATTGGGAACGTTTATAATATAAATCCGATTACACTGGCGACAAATGGTGTTGTCTCAAATTTAACTATCAACGCAACGAACTTTTATGTATCTATAACAGGACAAACTAATCAAACTATAATTACTACAATAACTGATACGAATGGAACTTATATTCTTACTAATATTATTGAAGGCTCAATATTTATAAAACCAGAAACCAATAGGTATTTATTTTATCCACCAATTACCAATGTATTTTTAACATCAAATACAAACCAGATTAATTTTCTTGCGTCGGAATTATTTAAAGTTAGCGGCAGAATTAAATTTGAAGACGGTGGCTTAAGCGGTGTAAAAGTTGCAGCTGGCGGTTTAACCACAACAACATTAAACGATGGATATTTCGAATTTACAAACCTTGAAGCAACTAACATTGTAATTAAACCTGAACTTGACGGATACAGATTTGTTCCATCACAAATAGCGTTGACTCCGAACGACAGTAGCACCAATATCAATTTCACTGCCTATGGAAGCCTCTCTATAAGCGGTGTTGTTACAAAAGATGGGACCGGATTAAGTGGAGTTTATGTTGCAATTAACCAGTATCTTGTTCAGACACTTAACGATGGCTCTTATCTCCTTGATGGATTAGTACCGGGAAATTACCAGATTAATCCATACCTCTCTGATTATATCTTTAATCCTCAGTCTATTTCTTTAACACTGTTAAATACAAATGCAATAGTCAACTTTACTGCGATACCTATTTATAATGTTAGTGGAAGGGTTACCGATGGCATTAAAGGAATATTAGGGGCAACTGTATCTTCTGGAACTACTTCGACTCTAACAGATGTTAATGGATATTTTACTTTGATTGGTATACCAAAAGGAACAAATAAAATAACGGTTGCTTTGACGGGGTACCTCTTTTCTCCCCTTGATGTATATGTTGATTCAGATATGTATGGTATTAATATCGTTGCAACAAGACTACATAATATTAGCGGTAGAATACTTGAAGGAGCCCGTGGAGTATCTGGTGTACTTGTTTTGGCTGGTGGAGTTTCGACTTTCTCAACTAGTGCTGGATATTATACTTTAACAAATGTTCCAGAAGGAAATGTAATTATTATTCCTGAGAGGACAGGTTATAGATTTGTGCCATCGAATATTGTTCTTAATTTGACGGCAGATGCTACAAATATGAACTTTCTTGCTTATGGGATACTTTCAATTTCTGGGCATATCACTGATGGAACAAATGGGATAAATGGAATAAGGATAAATGCTTATGGGATTGAAACTGTTACTGATGCAACTGGCTATTATATAGTAAGCAATTTACCACCTCGTTCAATTACTGTTATGCCGATTGATGATGGCTATTTGTTTATTCCGGGAAGCACAAATATTACTCTTACAGGCGAAAATGCGGTCAATGTAAATTTTCTGGCTTTAAAGTTCTCCACAATTTCGGGGCAGGTGCTTAAGTCGGGTAATCCTGAACCAGATGTAAAGATACAATCGTCTGATGGGCAGGAGGTTTTGACCGACACAAACGGGCAGTTTGTTATTACCGGAATATTGCCCGGCTCTTATATTATAACAGCGTCAAAGATTGGGCATCAATTCAAACCGCAAGGTTATATAGTTTCGTTGCCGTCGGACATTACAAACTTAAACTTCACTGCTTATCCGTTATTAATGTCTGCAATGATAACAAATAATATTTTGGTTATTTCTGTTAATGCAAAGCCATCTTGCGATTATATGATAGAAGCGACAGATTCTCTTACAACGGCTATATGGAATGACATAGCGCCTTTTCAAACAGATACGAATGGCACAATTCAGTTAATTATTCCGACGATTGACAAAACAAAACCGCGGTTTTATAGGTTTAGGAGTCTTTAACTTATCGTTGAATCTATACAATGAATGGCTTACGCGATTTTTATAATAAACGGGCAGAACATCGTCCGAGAGAAATCAAAAGACATTATCATAATTTAATTCATAAATATTATCTTTTTTTCATACCAGGACAATCAACAGTTCTGGAATTAGGTTGCGGTATTGGAGACCTTTTAGCGTCCGTCAATCCTTCACAAGGCGTTGGTGTTGATGTTAGCAATGCGATGGTTGAAATCGCAAAACGACGCCACCCCGAATTAAAATTCATCGAATCTGACGCCATTGACTTTTGTTGCAATGAAAAGTTTGACTATATTATAGCCTCAGACCTACTCAATGAACTATGGGATGTTCAGTCATTTTTTGATAGTCTGCATAAGTTTTCAACACCAAAAACGAGATTAGTCTTAAACTTTTATAATTATTTGTGGAGACCTGTTCTGTCTATTGCGGAAAAACTTGGATTTAAATCACCTTCGTATCTTCAAAATTGGTTGTCGGTTAAAGATGTGGAAAATTTGTTATATCTTTCTAACTGGGAAGTTATACACACAGAGACAAAGATATTGTGTCCCGTCAAAATTCCCGTTATAAGCAACTTTTTAAATCGCTGGATTGCTCCGCTATTTAAAAACTTTTGTCTCTCAATATTTATAGTAGCAAGACCGAAGCCCGAACCGAAAAGAGACGAAGAATTTAGCTGTAGCATCGTTGTCCCTTGCAGAAATGAAGTAGGAAATATTGAAAATGTTTTAAAGGAAACGCCAGAAATTGGGAAATGGACTGAAATAATTTTTGTCGAAGGACATTCTCAAGACAATACATGGGATGAAATTCAGAGGGTTAAAGCAAAATATCCGGACAAACGGATAACGGCAATCCAACAGACCGGAATAGGCAAGGCAAATGCAGTCCACGAAGGATTTGAAATTGCATCAGGCGATTTCCTTATGATACTTGATGCCGACTTGACAGTTCGTCCTGAAGATTTGAAGAAATTTTATCAGGCGGCAAAATCTGGTAGCGGTGAGTTTATAAATGGTGTTCGACTTGTTTATCCGATTGAAAAAGAGGCGATGCGTTTCCTTAATTTGTTAGCCAATAAACTTTTTAGCATTGCTTTCACCTGGCTTATGGGACAAGCAATCAAAGATACCCTCTGCGGAACTAAGGCATTGTTTAAGTCAGATTATAGTAGAATTTCAAAGAACAGGCATTACTTTGGTGAATTTGACCCATTTGGCGATTTTGATTTATTATTTGGTGCAAAAAAGTTGAATTTAAAAATTGTGGATATCCCGATTCGCTATCGTCCAAGAAGTTATGGAACGACAAATATACATAGGTGGCGACACGGATGGCTTTTAATGAAGATGGTTCTATTTGCAGCAAGGAGACTAAAATTTATATGAGAATTTATCGTCGTGAATTCAAATGAACCAATCTCACAAAAATAAACCGTTAAATAGACATCAAGAAGAGATTTTAAATAACCTGACTTGCTGGAACAAAAAGGCTTTGCTGCAAAACATTTACGCCGATTATTACAATTTAATTAATGGATATATTAATCGTGAAATTCCCGGACATATCATTGAAATTGGTTCAGGTATCGGGATTTCAAAGAAGTTCATAAACGGAATAATTACCACCGACTTATTCCCTAATTCCTGGATTGATATTGTTTGTAGCGCTTATAATATTCCATTTAAAAGCCAGAGTGTTTCTCACATTATTGCATTTGATGTATTCCACCACATCCAATATCCTATCGCTTTTCTAAAAGAAGCTTACAAAGTGCTTATACCAGAAGGTAGACTTATTATCTTTGAACCTTATATAAGTTTAACAGGATTGCTGGCTTATGGTTTATTTCATCCCGAGCCGATTGGTTGGAAAGCTAAAATTGATTTTTCAGGTAATCCCGTAGACCCATCGAATTATTATGCGGCTCAAGGAAACGCCACACGGATTTTTTTAAAAAATGAGGCATCTGAATTATTGAATAACTGGAAAACAATAGCATTGTTGCGATTTGCCGGTTTCAGTTATTTATTATCGGGTGGATATAGCAAACCATCTTTTTATCCAATTTTTCTTTATCCGTTATTAAAGTATTGCGATGTCTTTTTGTCTAAATTTCCGAATATCTTTGCGGTTCGTTGTCTGGTTGTGTTAGAGAAGGTCTAAATTCTGGAATAATAACAAAATTGTATGTTTGAATATATATGATATACTAATGATTATGATTAGAATTATTTCTGGAACAAACCGGGACCAGAGCAACACACGTAAAATTTCTAATGAAATTCAAAATATCTATTTGCAATTAAATACTCCTTGCGAGATAGTAGACTTAAAGGAACTTCCGGGTGAAATATTTACTCCATTGGCATATTCAGAAAAACCAAAGTCATTTGAAAAATTTTCAACAGCAATAAAAACCGCAGATGGTCTTGTGATTGTGATTCCTGAATATAACGGGAGTTTTCCCGGTGTATTTAAATATTTTATTGATATGCTTGATTTTCCGGAGAGTTTGCAAGAGAGACCGTGCTGTTTTGTTGGTGTTGCTGCTGGTATGTGGGGCGCGTTGAGGTCTATTGAACAATTAATGGATATCTTTGTATATCGGAATGCTTTCATATTTTCAAAGTCGGTGTTTATAAATAATGTAAATTCTGTTTTGGATTCAAGCGGGCACATTATAAACAATGAGGTATTAGAAAGATTGAAAAATCAGGCTACTGATTTTATTGACTTTGTGAACCGTTTTAGGAAAAAATAAGCCTGTATCAAGGCTTATGAATATTCTGAAACAAATCGGAGTTTGCAGCTGGTCATTGCAACCAGAAAATCCGCGGGTTTTGGTTGACTGTCTTAATGGACTTGGAATTAAAAAATTGCAATGCGCACTTGACCCGTTAAGAGAACATCCCGATATCTGGTCTGATTTACCCACGCTTTGTAAAGAAAATGGGATTGAAATCGTTTCGGGAATGTTCACCTGTGTTGGCGAAGATTATTCTACATTGGAAAGAATAAAGAAGACAGGTGGAATTGTGCCAGACGAAACATGGGAGCAAAACAAAAATAACATCAAAAAATCCATTGAAATTGCATCAAAATTAAATCTAAAACTCGTGACTTTTCACGCAGGCTTTATACCGCATAATAAAAACGATGCATCGTTTAAGAAACTGCTCAATAGGTTAAGAGAAGTTGCTAACTTATTTGCAGAAGCGGGTATTGAACTTGGGCTTGAGACAGGACAGGAAACCGCTCAAACTTTGAAAGAATTGTTGCAAACATTGGATTGCAAAAATGTGGTAGTGAATTTTGATCCTGCAAATATGATTCTTTATGACAAGGGAGACCCGGTTGAAGCCCTGCAAGTACTTTACCCATATATTCGCCAATGTCATTTAAAAGATGCAAAGAGGACAAAAACGGCTGGCGAGTGGGGCGAAGAAGTGCCATTAGGGACTGGCGAGGTAGATTGGGAAAAGTTTTTAAAGTTTTTAAAGAAGAAAGGTTTTTCAGGCAATTTATGCATTGAAAGGGAAGCCGGTAATCAAAGGCTAAAAGATATAAAAATAGCATATAATTATATAATTAATCTGATGAAGGGAGTGTAAAATGAAAGAAAAACGTACGAAGAAAGTCGGTGTTGGTGTTGTGGGATTGGGTTTTATGGGGGTAACCCATATAAATGCTTATCAAAAAATTCAGGGTGCAGAAATTGTGGCAGTGTGCGACGCTATCAGGATACCTGAAAATGGGAATCTAAAAATTGACGGAAACATTGGCACGGGCACAACGTTAAAACTGGATTTTACAAAGATTAAAGCATATCGCGATTATTCAGAGATGTTGAAAAATCCTGATGTGGAACTTGTTGATATATGCGTACCGACTGCCGCGCACCCGGAAATTGCAATTGCTGCGATGGAATCTGGCAAAGACGTGGTTTGTGAGAAGCCGATGGCTCGGACATCAGAATTAGCACAAAAAATGGTAGAGGTTTCTAAAAGGACAGACAAAATTTTAATGCCGGCTATGTGTATAAGGTTTTGGCCAGAATGGTCGTTTTTAAAAAATGCTGATTCGAAAGCCGATTTTGGGAAATTGCTCGCTTTGAGGATACAAAGAGTATCGCAACCGCCGGGTTGGAGCAAAGGGACTTATTCTGATGGTGGCAAATCTGGCGGCGCTTTGCTTGATCTCCATATCCACGATACAGACTTTGTTCAATTCATATTTGGAAAACCAAAGGCTGTTTATTCAACTGGATTTCCATTTTTCAGCGGAGCTATCGACCACATCGTAACCCAATATGATTATGGCAACAATTTAGTCGTATGGGCAGAAGGAAGCTGGGCAATGATGGAAGGGTTTGGATTTAATATGTCTTATACTGCGATTTTTGAAAATGCAACAGTGGACTATGATTCTTCCCGTGGAAAAGATGCGCTCAAATTATATGAGCGTGGAAAACAACCGCAGACGATTACTACCAGTGATGAAGACGGTTATGTTGAAGAATTGAAATATATAGTAAATTGCATCCTCAATGGCGGGAAACCCTCGATTGTTACCGCAGAAGACGGCGCTATGGCGATAAAAATTTGCGAAGCAGAAGAGAGGTCTGTATATTCAAAAGAAAAGATTATGTTATGATGAAAATTGATGTTCTTAATATTAAATCTTTGATAACAATTGCAATATTAAACGGGGTAATTATTATGAATGCAACAGCCGATAATTCGTTGAAACCGGGCGATTTAGCGCCAGATTTTGAGGCAAAAGACCAAAATGGAAAAGAGTGGAAATTGTCCGCGTTTAAAGGGAATAAAAATGTCCTTTTATATTTTTATCCAAAAGACAACACACCCGGTTGCACCAAAGAAGCCTGTTCTTTTAGAGATAATATGGGGATTTTCAAATCTGCGGATGTTGAGGTCGTTGGCGTTAGTATGGACACTATGGAAAGCCATAAACGATTCATCAGCCAACACAAGCTAAACTTTACACTCCTTGCAGACCCGGAAGTGAAGATTGTTGACAAATATGGCGCAAGGATGCCGGGTAAAAAGATGGCGCGTAGGGTTAGTTTCTTAATTGATAAAGAACAGAAGATAGTCCATATAATTGATAATCCAGATTCACAGGTTCACATAGATGAGATGAAACGCGCTCTAAAAGAATTAAAAAGTAGTAAATCTTGTTATTGACTTTTGTTATAATTTTTTGTTAAATAAATATTGCGATTTTCATAACAGGCTGATATAAATTTTTGGTGTTGTATTATGAGTGGAATTTTAAATAGGTTTAGTGTTGATGCAATTAAGATGAACACACAGGTTATTGCCTGTATGATTATTATCTGGTTTTTTGTAATTCTTTGCACACTTTCTAGCATCAATAAACAACCGTTTACTTCAAAACAAAGATTGTTCTGGATAATAGTGGTTACAGCATTTCCATTGGTGGGCGTTTTATTATATTTGCCATTTTCTTTCAAAATTGAATCGTATCCATCGCTGGCATTGTTGAGAAAATCAAAATAAATTTAATTTTTTTCTCGACATAGTTTAGTAAATTTGTTTCAGTAGTTTATAAACGGATTTATAATATGGCGATTAGGTATTCACATTTTTGTTGTTGGAGGCGGAATCTGTTTGTACGCCATAGTGGTAGTGCAAGTGACATAGACGGTAAAATAATAAAGTTTTATTCTTTCAAATTAGACCTAGATGTATATATAATTATTTATGCTAAATAGGGTAAAAACGTCGAACAACCGTTGGATTTATCGTTATATAATAATGGCGGTGCTTTATTGTATCATTATCTTTAATTTCAATTCGTTTGCACAAACAATAAAAGATGGTTATTTACCCGAGCCAGTTGTTGATGAATCTGGAAGAGGAAAAATCCCGAAGGGGTGGGAACAAGAGGCAGGCGAGACCGGCTATACAGGAGGGACAGGGACAGTTGAACCGGGGGCAATTAAGGATTTTGAGGCTGGGTATAACCAAGTTTTTAGAACACTCCGATCCGGCATTAGAGACCCGATAACTGTTGGCACTGGCGAGGGTGAAGCCAGTCTTGGTTTAGGTGTGCGTCCGAGTTATACACTTCCGCTTGTTGAATGGAGGACAAGGCCAGAAGACGCAGATATTAAAGTCGGTAACTTCTACTTAGATTTTAAGTCATTGTATGGAACCGTTTTATGGAGCGATAACATTTGGCGGGACGATACAAGAAAAGAATCTGATGCAATTGGCATAATTGGGATTGGGGTTGTTGCAAAGTTACAGATTGAAGAAAACTTCCAACTTTCATTAGGAGGGCGTTTTGCGTATTTACCAGCCGAAGGGAAAATTGCTTATGGCGACCCATTAGAATTATTATCTGGTACCGTAACTCCACTGGCAATGGCACAACTTGTTTATGATATACCAGTAGGGGGAACCGATATTCAATTCTTTAATAGGTTTATAATTCGTTCTGGTGGATACAGAAGAGGTGAAGCCTTTGACCTGTTTGATACAGATAGCTACGGAGTGGATAGAATGGGGCGTTATCAGTTAAGAACACCGGCCGACCCGGATACGGTAATGAGCCGATACGATCATTTTGATAGTATATGGTATCAAAATAGAGTTGGCGCCACAGTAAGTCGATTATTTCCAACCGAAACCCGACTTACGGTTGGTGGATATCACCAAAATAACTGGTATGGTGGCAATATTAGTGATTTAAATGACTCCGACCAAGATGTGATTTTCGTTGCCTTAAAAAATGAACACGAAAATATGCGTTTCAAACCATTTGCTGATTATAGAGTAATTTCCAATTCAGGGTGGGAAGATTGGGCTCAAGTGGCTTATATTGGAATTGAGGGACCTATCACCAAGCAGATTGATTTTTTAGGAGAATTTGGTTACTACGATTCAGGTGCTTCACCACTTACTACCCAATTATGGACAGTTGGTCTTCGGCACAGAATTGGGCCATTCACTTGGCATGAATTAGAATGGACAAGAAGACCGACCGATCCAGAACGATTTATAAGAACCGGATGGTTTTACAGGTTACATCAAATTTTAACCAAAGATATTGATGCGGAATTTGTTTTTGACTACTCGGATTACGATAAAGAGGACGAAGACATCAGGGATAGTAATCAAATCGAAACAGGCTTAATTTTTACATACAATATGTCTCCCAAATTGCTCACAAGAATTGGTGGTTATTACAGGCGATTTGAATGTGATAATCCAATTTATAAAGATATAGAAATTTATACTGCCAGAGTTGAGTTAAAAATTAATCATACAAAAACCTTTTATACCAGATTACTTTATCAATTTGAGCGGAGAAATTCCAGTTTAAATTACGACGAAAATATGATAATGATAACATTGACAAAAGATTTATAAAAATGACCAACGTATATAAAAAATGTCAAAAAAATATTTTAAAAATTTTTCTTTACAAATTAGGATAAATTGTTTTAATTTTATAAAAAGAACAACGGTAGGCGATTTTTTTAAGATTAATTTTTGTATTTAATCAGAAGCCCAAAAATTAAAAACGCGCTAAAAAATGAAAACAAAATCGTTAAGCAAAATCGGAGTTGCTGTTGCGACTGCTTTAGTAGTAATAACAGTGCAAGCACAACAATCAGATAAAAAAGCGAACGAGTTTATCTCCTCAATAAAGGAGTGGAACGCCGCTTCATCTGCAATTACGGAAACAAAATTTAAAGCCACTCAACTTCAGCAAGAAGTTGATAGGTTAAGCAAACAAAAGATTGCCCTCCAACGTCAATTGGATTATGCGAATACATCTTTGGAAACTGCGTTGCGGAACTTAAAGGCTGCGCAGGCAATTACCCCTCCTGATAAAGAAACCGTTGATAAGGCCCAAAAGAATGTAGATTATTACCAAACAAGAGCGAAAGAATCACAGGCAGAACTCGACAAATGTGAACAGGAGTTGCGTAAGACAATTGAAGCCTATCGTAAAGCCCTCCAGGAACCATTAGAATCTAAATTGATATTACCTGGCGAAGTGTTGCAATTGTTTGTTCTTGAAGATGAGGCATTTAATGGACTTTATCAGGTCAGGAGTGGTGGTTATATCATACTACCTCGCGTTGGTCGTATCTCAGTTGTTGGCAAAGATTTAAATGAAGCCCAAAATCTTATTCGACAGGCTCTTGAAGCTACTCAATTAAAACAAGCCACAGTATTAATTGAACGTTCTCCTGGTGTTTATGGCGAAAGCTGTTCTGATGTAATTTATCTTGCTGGTGAATTTAAAACCACCGGTCCATTAAGGATTGCACCTGGTGTAAAACCGACACTGGTTACAACGGTTATCAGGTCTGGCGGATTGACTGAGAATGCGGATTTAACCCGTGTGAAACTTCTTAGGCTTGAATCCGGTAAAAGCCTTGTTGAAGAGGTAAATGTGCAAGCGATTATGGAGGGCGCTGGATTGCAATCTGACCTTGATTTAAATCCGGGTGACATTATTGTAGTGCCATCTTATGCGCCTTTAGTTTATGTGACCGGTAATGTTGTCAAACCGGGGGTAATTCAATTAAGTCCCGATGAGGAGCTGACAGCATATTCAGCGATCCTCCGTTGTGGTGGATTTGCGCGGTTCGCTAAAACTCGTGGAGTATATGTTTTGCGGGACCGTGGTAATGGCGAAAAAACAAGAATCCCGGTTGACATAAAACAAGTTCAGTCGGGTAAAATGTCTGATGTTATTCTCCAAGGGAAGGACATTGTGGTTGTCCCTGAAAAATTCTTTAGCTTCTGATTAATAGCGTGTTTTTTTAAAAGCCAGGGGAAACCCTGGCTTTTTTATAATATCTGACATTAATTGAATGATAGAAACCGATTAATCTTTAGAAATCTTTTCTTCTATTAATACTTGTTAATTTCATATAATCTGTTAATTTAAATCAAATAATTTATGATACCGGGTTTAAAAAAACGTGGCATAACATTTGGTGATTTAATGCTTTATCTCGCAATTGCGATGAAGCATTTTCGTTTGATGGTATTGTTAATGTGTCTATCATTAACTGTCGGTCTTTTTTATTATGTATATGCCAGACCCGTTTATTATTCTAAATCACTAATCCGATATTCAACTGTTGAAAGGCCGGTTGACGCTGTTACAGTATTTAAAGAAGGAACAGAAAGAGATATACTTGCACAGTTTACCGCTCCTCATATTATTCAGCGCACCGCTAAACGTTTTGGTATAATTGCCCCTTATAAAGTCATCTATGGAAAATATATAAAATCAGTACAGGTAAAGTTTAATTCAGAAAGGAATCTTGAAGTTGATGTTTACGCTTATGACAAAAACCTTGTACGAAACTGGGCTGAAGTGATGCTTAATGAATATCTCCAATACAGAGATGAAAAACGGTATCAATACCGCGAATCAATAATTAAATCTTACACAGAGGAAATGAAGGATGTGAACAGGAGAATGGAAGAAGCACTTAAAGCGAAGTATCAATTCCAGGATGAGAAAAAACGCACCGAGATATTATTAAAACTGGAACAATTAAAAGACCTGCCTCGTGAAATTACGGATACTTCTAAGCGACTTGCTGAATTAGATAGAATACGGGCAACTCTATCTGACAAAACCCTTGATGCTGTTGAAAAATTATCATTACTTTCGACCCTTGAAAAAGAGAGCACAGTTAAAATAGGAGATGTTGTGTCGGGAGGGGATTTTGGTGAAAACAAATCGAAAACAATCATAGTTGTACCGGATATGATATCGCATCCTATTAAGCAAGATTGGGAAGAATTGCAAAAGCAACGCGACAGACTTAAACTTGAAATAGCAGAGGCAGAAAAGAAATACCTGCCAGCGCATCCAAAAATGGCTGAACTACTGCGAAGGCTCGATGATATTAATAAAAATCTTGAAGCTGAATTAACCGTGGCTCAGAACCGATACAATCTTGAGTACACGAAACTACTTGAAAAACGCAAAGAATTAGTGGCGAAACTTCCTGAATATGAAAAGGCTGTACAGGATAATGAAAAATATTTGCAAGACCTCTCAGTGAACGAGGCTGGGAAACTTGGTTGGAATACTATTTACACCGAGATGGCAAAAAAAATCAGTATGATAGATTTTGGTGCGGATAAAGAACGAGTTCAACTACAATTTCTGCAGCATCTTGAATTAAGAGACGATCTCCCCGTTTCACCTAATAGATTGAGGCTAATTATAACCTGTTCCATTCTTGGATTAATGCTGGCAATCGGCGTTCCGTTCTTGATTGAATTCTTAGACCATACAGTGAGCGATGTTGAGGAAGTTGAGCAAGTGTATAAAGTCCGTGGGTTAGGGATTGTCCCTAAAATTGATACCGTAGCTCTTGGGGGTTATCCTGTAATAAGTGTTGACGGAACTGGTGATAGGCATCTTGTTGAGAATTTCAGAGTTATAAGAACAAATCTATTATCAGTTGGTTCAAAAACTAAAAATCCGCAAGTAATCTCTGTCGTAAGTGCAATGCCTGAAGAAGGTAAAACGATGGTATCAGTGAACCTTGCTCTATCCTTTGCACATATGGGCGAAAAAACACTGTTAATTGATTGTGACCTACGAAGGGGAAGAATCCATAGGATATTTGATTTTCGTTCTTCACCCGGATTAAGCAATGTTTTAATTGACAAAATACCATGGCAGGAAGCCGTTAAAGAGACCGAGCATGATAACTTAACGATTCTTTCCTGTGGCAAACATATCGATGGTGCAAGAGAGATGGTTGGAACCCCTATTTTTAATAAATTAATTGAGGACCTACGTAAGAACTTTCAAAGAATTGTAATTGACACTCCACCGGTACTAGGATTATCCGAAGTCGCTATGGTACAACACATAATAGATGGCACCGTGTTTGTAATCTGGAGCGGTAGAACACCTATGAGATGTTTAAAATCTGCTTTTGATATACTCGCATCAAACAACGCAAATATTTACGGCTTTGTACTGAACAGGTTAGACCTATCAGGATTTTCTAATTATTATAATTACTATAATTATTACTATTATTCGTACAATTACTATTATAGTTATAAAGATAAACAAAAAGAACTCAAAAATATATAGTTTAACTTTGTAAAGATAATGAGCCTTGAAAGGCAATCCAATACTGAAGATAAACAGGTATTTTCAAAAGAATTAAATAGCAGGTCGAAATCTTTATCGGGGGTTTCTGTCATCATCCCGGCATATAATTATTCGCAGTATCTCCCATTTGCAATAGAATCTGCCATCAATCAAACCTATTCTCCGATTGAAATTATAGTGGTTGATGATGGTTCTACTGATGATACAAAAAAAGTTGTTGCCCAATATGGGGAAAAGGTCAGATATATTTATCAAAAAAATTCCGGGCTCTCGGCAGCAAGAAACACAGGAATACAGGCTGCATCAATGCCGTTTGTTGCATTTCTTGATGCTGATGATGTATGGGAACCAGAATTCTTAAAGTCGGGAATGAATAAGTTTTCTGTCCTTTCTGACGAATACGCAATAGTAGCGTGCTATCCAAAACGGATTGACCGGGATGGACGTCTTCTTCCATCAAATCCTTCTATAAAGAGTTGTCCCGGCGATATTCGGGCGGAAGACATCCTTTTGATGACGCGATTTCCGCCGTCGTCTGTGATAGCAAAAAAATTCGTTTTTGACCATTGTGGTTTCTTTGACACGACATTGAGGAGTTCTGAAGATCGTGATATGTGGTTGCGAATTGCGACCAAATTCAAGATATATTTGAACCCGGAAACATTGGTAATGATTCGCAAACACTCATCGAATATGAGTAGCAACCCAAAAAGGATGAAGGTTAATATGGCAAAAGTGATTAAAAAATCATGGGAAAATCATGTTATTCCTCATTGCCGTTTCTGGTTCTGGCTAAAAGCCCTTTCAATTCACAGGTATCAAGTTGCCATTATCTATATCGGAATAAATAAAAGGTTAAATGCAATCATTGAATTGATTATTTCGTTATTGTTATATCCATTCCCGTTTAAATCGAAAAACATAAATAGTTCAGTTTCATTAATTCGGTTAAGGGCGCTAGCCCGTGCAATTCTTAAGTAAAAGTGAATAATGTCGATAAATATAATTTTAAGTCAGAAAAAGGCTCAATCAAAGTTTTGCATATAGTCTTGTCTCTTGAACCGGGTGGAATGGAAAATGGATTAGTAAATGTAGCAAAGCTCTTGCATAATAACGGGTTTGATTTATATATTTGTTGTCTTGAAAGAATTGGAGATTTCGCAGAGAGGTTTCCGGATAAATCAAAAATCATTTTATTAAACAAGCCTCCGGGAATTTCATTCAAAACAGTGTATAATTTATCACGGTTGATTAAAAATATTAAACCCGACATTGTTCATACACATAATTTTGGACCGCTGATTTACACCTCAATGGCAAAATTAATTCAATCGGGTTTTAAGCTTCTTCATGGAGAACACGGGATGATTAAGAACGAGGATTCAGGAAAGTTAAAACTATTACTTAGAAAGTTTTGCTATGCAAAATGTGATTTAATTCACACTGTTTCAGAAGGTTTAAAAAATCATTTTATTCAGTCCGGATTTCCAGAACAAAAAATAATTGCGATAAAAAATGGCGTCGATACGCAAAAATTTACTCCCGGGGACAAGTTTGATGTGCGGAAAAAATTATCAATACCTGACAATGCAATCGTACTCGGGATAGTTGGTAGGTTTGATTCAGGCAAACGGCATTCTATTTTAATTGAGGTGTTCAATCAGATTGCGTCAAAATCTACGGAATTATACTTATTAATGGTTGGTGAGGGAGGAGACAACTGTCAGAAGGTCAAGGAACTGGTTTACGCAAGTCCGTATAAAGACCGTATTCTAACGCCCGGTTTTCAAAAAGATATGCTTCACTATTATCGGGCAATGGATTTGCTTGTTATTCCTTCGTTAAAAGAAGGATTTCCCAATGTTCTTTTAGAAAGCATGGCTTGTGGTATTCCTGCGATTGCACATCCCACACCGGGCACAATTGAAACAATTAAAAATGGTTACGACGGGGTGATAACTAACCTTGAAAACAAAGAAAATATTAAAATTACAATTGAAAATGCCATAACGAATTTGGCAAAACTTAAAAGTATGGGGATTAATGCGCGATTAAAAATAGAAAGTATGTTTTCTTTGGAAATAATGGCAGAGAATTATGCAAAAGTCTATAAAATATTAGTTAATAAGTGAACTTTTTATGAAGGTTGTTTACGAGATAAAAACAAATTATAAAATATGGATTATTAATATGGATTGAAATTTTAAGTACAAAATGTAGATTTTCTCAAGATGGATTTTATTGCGGTCATATTATTGTTAGCAGTGTTTTATTTAAGGCCTCAAGAGTGGGTTGGTGCACTTTCTACTCTTCGGCCTGCAATGTTTGTGCTCGGATTTGCAATCATTACAATGTTTATTAGAGAACGCGGTTTTTCATTTAAGTCTTTATTCAAAACTGCTCATGACTGGCTCATATTCGCATTTTTTATATGGATAATGTTTACTGCTGATTCGGCAATGGATGCATGGAGCAGAGTTAAAGTTTTTTTTATTAGCTATATTGTGATTGTACAAGCAGTAAATAATCTTCACAGACTAAATCTTCTTTTGGTTTGGTGGATGTGCTTTCTTACATTCATTGCACTGATATCTATATTAAGTCTATATGGAATAGACCCTCTCGGTTCAAGTTATGTAACCAACGAAGTAAATAAAGGACGTCTTTCTCTTAATCTTAGTCTATTTGATAATCCAAATGCCCTCGGGCATAACATAGTTCCACTGCTTTTAATGTGTTATTTCTATTTTATATGGAAACGCCCTTTCTTCATTAAAGAAATCGGCATATTTATAATGTTGATACCTTCTTATTGTTTATATTTAACACAATCAAAAGGGGCATTTTTGTCGGGATTCATATCCACAATTATAGGTTTTACATTTGGAAGACCTAAATTTGTTCAGATATTAATTCTTGCCGGTGCTATGACTTTTGGATGGGCTGGACTACAAATGTTGCCTCGGATGGAACAAATGTCAAGAATGCGGTCAGATCAAGGAGTTATCGTACGGATTCAGGCATGGGAGACGGGTATTAATATGATGAAGTGGTTGTACCCAAAAGGCACTGGAATTGATACTTTTCCTGCTGTTTTTCAACAATTTCACGGTTATCCAAAGGCATCGCATAGTAGTTATGTTCAGATTGGAACTGAGCTCGGTTATGGTGGTTTGTTTTTATTTATCGGTATCCTCTATTGTTGTTTTAGGACATTGATACGTGTTCGCACTGAATCAGAAACAGAAGAACGTGTCAGACGCGTATTGCTCATAATGCTGGTTTCATACTCAGTTTCTTCATGGCTGATTGGCTGGGGGATGAACCTCGTGTTTTATGTAACTGCTGGCTCAATAGCCGCATTTCAAAGGTTAATGGACGAAAAGATTGAAAAGCAAATTGAAGAATTCAATGAAACGGTTCAATTAGGTATATTAGACCGGTCAGAAACTACATTAATATCCACCCCAATCGGACGAGATTTTGAACCAGATTCAAAACCAGTTGTTCAAACACAGTTGCAACAGCTTGTTCCTGCGGTTTCAGCTGTCTCATCAACTGCTGATGGCATAGTACCAGTTTCAACAACACCAGTATTTACACTCCAGGGTCCTAAAACAGAGAGTAGAATAGAAACGGAAAATCAGATTAAAAAGAAAATTTGGCGTCGCCCCAGAATTTTAGACATTATCTTAATCTGGGGTCTGACTTACTTAGTAATCTGGTTCTGGCAATATGTAATAAAGAAATTCTGATGGTCTAACACCTATGTCATCAGAGAATATTTTAATCTTTTGGACTTGTATAATTCTTCTCACATACACCTTTATCGGCTATCCACTATTGATGATTGTTTTATCAAGATTTTGTAAATCAAAAATAGAAAATAAAAATAATATTTTCTTACCCCGTGTTTCAATAGTGTTAGTGGTTTATAATGAAGCTGCAAAAATTAAACAACGAATTGAAAACCTACTTTCCAGTGATTACCCATCTCAATTACTTGAAATAGTAGTTGTAAGCGATGGTTCAAACGATGAAACCGAAACTATAGTATCAACCTTTAATCATCAACAAATCAAACTCGTAAAACAGGATAAACGTTCAGGAAAGCCTGCTGGAATCAATGCCGCAATTGAACATTGTAACGGAGAAATAGTGGTTTTCTGTGATGCGCGACAACAATTCAAACCTGATACAGTCTGCAGATTGGTGAGTCATTTTTCCGATGACAAAATCGGTGCTGTAAGTGGTGCGCTTGAAGTTAACAAATCATCAAGTTCAGTCGGTAGCGGGGTTGACCTATACTGGAAGATTGAGAAAACATTGAGACATAGTGAATCGCTGATTGATTCCTGTATCGGATGCACGGGGGCTGTCTACGCAATTAGAAAGAAACTTTTTGAACCGCTACCCCAAGATACAATACTTGATGATGTCGTATGCCCGATGAAGATTGCGCTTAAAGGTTATCGGGTCATTTATGACAATTCAGCAATAGCCTTTGATCCCCAGCCATTAGAACCGGAAAGTGAAAAAGTTCGTAAACAGCGAACGCTTGCTGGAAACTTTCAAATGCTTTTCAGATATCCGGATTGGTGCTTGCCATTTAAAAATAGATTATTCTGGCAATTAATTTCACATAAATATTTGAGACTTGCAGGACCATTATTAATGGCTGGAATTTTTATTTCAAACATCCTATTGCTATCCCATCCATTTTATAAACTAACTTTTATTGGACAAATCATCTTTTACTTTTTGGCTATTCTGGGCATTATATTCAAAAGAGCTCGTTTAAAGATATTATCCGTACCTGCTGGATTTTTATTTTTAAATTTTCAGGTAATATCGGGATTTATTTATTATATTAAAAATCGCAATCCGCAAACATGGAAAACAACAAACGATAGTTTAAATCGTGTTTAAGGCGTTAAATATATGGTTGCCAGCGTATTTGAGACAGAAAAAAGTACCATTGCCTCAAGATAAGGATATTCATTTAATCATTGCAATCTGCGACCATTTTGAGCCGCTTCATAATGCGGATAAATCAAAGGCATTAGAAAGGTTGAATTTCTGGAAAAAGAATTTTCCACTAATCACGGAAAGGTTTTTTGATTCTGACGGAATCCCACCTCGCCACACATTTTTCTATCCGATTGAACAAATCGATTCAAACCTGCTTAACGAATTAAAATATATCTGTGATAAAACAGGCGGCGAGGTTGAGATTCATCTTCATCACAAGTCCGATATTGCTGAGACCTTGAAAGAAAAACTTTTGAATGGAATTTCAGAACTACAAAAATTCGGTTTTTTATGTTCCGATGAAAATAAAGCAACAAGATATGGATTTATTCACGGCGACTGGGCATTGACAAATTCGCATCCTAAAAAATTATTTTGCGGCGTGGACAATGAAATATCGGTTTTAAGACAAACAGGCTGTTATGCAGATTTTACGATGCCATCGGCGCCAGACCCGACACAATCAAAAATTATAAACAGCATTTATTATGTCCGCGAGACAGGGCGACCACGCTCTTTTGACGTCGGTGAGATTGTTAAAGTTAATCCACAAAGAAAAAACGATACCGTTTTTTCAAGACCTGCTATTGATGAACTTTTACTTGTTCAAGGTCCTCTGGGATTAAACTGGCGTTCGAGAAAATTCGGGATATTACCGAGAATTGAAAATGGGAATCTTACTCGCTTAAATCCGCCAACAATTGAACGGTTAAAACTATGGATAAAAATCCACATACATATACAGGGAAAACCGGAATGGATTTTTATTAAGTTGCATACTCATGGTGGGATTGAGAGTAATTTTAAAATGTTGTTAGGAGACCCAATGATTCAATTTCACACCGAGTTAAAAAAGTTATGTGATATAAATCCTCATTTCAAATTTCATTATGTAACCGCCCGTGAAATGGTGAACATTATTCATTCGGCTGAAGTTGGTCTGTCAGGTGAACCCCATTTATTTAGAAATTCACGATATAAGCGATGAACGTGTTGTATATATCTAACCTTTTTCCTGACAGAACGGAGTTTAATCGCGGTCTGTTCAATGCACGGCTTGTAAGACATCTTGTTCAATATTGTAATATAAAAGTACTTTCACCACGTCCTGGATTTTTATTCTGGAAAACCTTTACCCCTTGCAATGAAGATATACCAGCTAAACCTGTTTATCAGGTTGTGCCTTATGTGCCAATATGCGGCAGCAGATGGAATCATATTTTAATGGCGATAGCATTAAAAAGAGCATTCAAAAATATTTATTCGGAATTTAAATTTGATATTGTTCTTGGTTCATGGATTTTTCCGGATTGTTGTGCAGTTGCCAGACTATCGCGAGAATTCAATATCCCTTTTATATCAACTGCGCTTGGAACAGATGTTCATCAATATATTAAAAATCCGACACGCCGAAGCATTATCATCAAAGAACTAACCCATTGCTCTGCAATAATAACTGTAAGCAATAGCCTTGCCCGGATTTTGCAAACTGCTGGATTCCCTGAAAATAAGATTCATACTATTTATTATGGTGTTGAACAAAATATATTTAAGCCCGGAGACAAATCCGATGCTCGTAAAAAACTAAATCTTCCACAAACCGCGCCAATAATTCTTTTCGTCGGAAATTTTCTTCCTATAAAAGGCCTTCTGCTTACAATAGAATCTTTCAATACACTTGTTAAAAAATATAGATTAAACAACCCGCTTTTGATTTTAATTGGCTCAGGACCGTTATATAAAAAATTAAAACAAAAGGCATTATCTCTTGGGATTGCAAATAACATCATCTTTGCAGGGACAAAAACGCCGCAAGATATTGCAACTTATATGCAATCTGCCGATGCATTATGTCTTACAAGTATAAACGAAGGTGTGCCAAATGTTGTTCTTGAGGCTCTTTCCACTGGCTTGCCTGTGGTAACTACACGCGTAGGAGGTATTCCAGAAATCATTACTGATGACAATCTTGGTAAAATGATTACGGAACGTTCACCAGAATTAATTGCCGATTCAATTTATCAAGTAATCAATAATCCACCTGATAAAAACCATCTAATAAATCATTCAAGAAGATATGATTGGAATAAAACCGCGCAAGAATACATAAACTTGCTAGGAAAATCCGTTGCAGATTTTCGTTCAGCAAAATGAACCATCACAATTTTTGCTTGTCTTTTTAAGCTCGGGTGTCAATTTAAGTTTATATGATAATTTCAAAAATTCCTTTGTTGTTTATTGGCTTCTGCATCCTTAATAGTATTGGAGAATGCGCTACATTGGTTGTTGCGACTTCTGATATTCAACCAATCCTGAAGCGAATTAAATCTTCCAGTTCAGATAACAATTTATTGATAAACCCCGATTTTGAACAAATAGATAATAATACAATCAGTGGCTGGAACAAATATGGAAACGATTATGAAATTGCGCGCAAGGAAGGTAGAAACAACTCTACTGCCATATTTGTGAACAATGATGTTCAAAGCCGCAGCGCTGGGGCATCTCAAAACCTTACTCTTAATCGGAACGAGATAACACCCATTATTGTTAGTGGATGGAGCAAATCTGAAAATGTAAACGGTGCCCCTGATAATAATTATTCAATCTATGTTGATTTAATTTACAACGACGATACACCGCTCTGGGGACAAACGGCAAATTTTCGCTGTGGTACTCATAATTGGGAAAAACGAGAAGTAGTTATAATGCCTGAAAAACCAGTAAAAAAGTTGACCGTTTATTGTCTATTCAGGGGGCATTCAGGAAAAGTCTGGTTTGACGATATATCACTCACCGAATTAAAGCCTGATGCAGATTCGTTCCTGTGGCAAGGCGTCCCGCTAATTCTGAACAAAGTAAAACAGGACTCAAAAACTAAATCACAATTTAATACTAAAGATGGATTGGGATTGGTATTCAAAGATGGTTATGCAAATCTCACACTCGATAAAAAAGATACATATAAATCCAAAAACGGTTTATTAAAACCGTTTGGATTCCTTATCCGTGATGTTGCTGATGATAGCGATGTTTATTTGATTAATGACACTGATTGCAAGCCACTGAATTTAAAACTTTCATATATTATAACACCAAAAGAGAACTACTTAGAAATCACAGGAAAAATAACAGATTTAAAATCTCAAGACCGCGCAATAACTATTGCTTTTGCGTTGCCTGTTGAAGCCGATGGTTGGCAATGGTGGGATGACATTCGACGGGGCAGGACTATTAAAGGAAGGGCAGAATTCCAGAACACAGTATCAGTAAGATGCGGAAGCACAGGTACAATGTCTCTTTATCCTTTGGCAGCTATCAGCAAGGAAAATTCGGGTATCGCAATCGGAATTGATATATTATCTCCTGCTAACTACCGAATTTGTTATCATCCCGGACTAAAACAATTCTTTATCGTCTATGATTTCGGGCTTGTGTCAGAAACGAAGAACTTTCCAGGTTCTGCACCATTCAAATTCGTAATATATCGGTTCAATGGAGAATACGGATTTAGGGCTGCTTTACAAAAATATATGGAAATTTTCCCACAGTATTTCGAGGTTAGGTCAAAAGATCAGGGCATCTGGATGCCGTTTGTAGATGTAAACACTGTCAAAGGTTGGCAGGATTTTGGCTTTAAATATCACGAAGGAAATAATAATGTGCTGTTTGACGACGCAAACGGGATTTTAAGTTTTCGTTATACCGAGCCGATGACGTGGTGGATGCCAATGGATAAAAGCCTTCCACGCACTTTTGAAACCGCTATACAAGTAAGAGACCAGATTCTTGCATCAAAAAATCCATCTCAAAAGAACCCTGCACAAGTAACATTGACATCCAGTATGTACGATGAAAATGGCAAACCAGCCCTTGCTTTCAGAGATGAACCCTGGTGCAACGGCGCAATATGGAGTTTAAATCCTAATCCTTATCTTTCAGATAAACCAAACTTTGTTGATTGGCATTGGAGCGAAGATACGTTGAAAAAACTTTATGGGGAAAATGCAAAAGGAACTCTTGATGGTGAATACCTTGATTCCCTTGAAGGTTATGTGACAACTGACCTTAATTATCGTCGTGAACATTTCATCTATACAACCGTTCCCTTAACATTTTCTATGGATACAAAAAAGCCCGCATTATATAAGGGCTTTGCTGTTTTTGAAATAACAAAATGGGTTTCTGAAAAAATGCGCAGGATGGAAAAGTTGACATTTGCAAATGGCGTGCCTTATCGGTTTTCATTTCTGTGCGCCCTGCTGGATGTAATGGGAACGGAAACTGATTGGAACCCCGGTGGTAAGTGGAACCCTCCCCCAGATTCAAGACTTTGTTTGTGGCGCTCTATGGCAGGGGCAAAACCTTATCTTTTGTTGATGAACACAAGGTATGAAAATTTTCCAACAAATTTAGTTGAAAAATATTTTCAACGGTGCGCCTTTTATGGATTTTATCCGAGTATGTTCAGTCATAATGCATCAGAAAATGTATATTGGCAGAATCCGGATTGGTATAACCGCGACCGGTATCTGTTTAAAAAATATATACCAATGATAAAACGAATGGCTGAATCTGGTTGGCAACCAATTACAAGGGCAAGATGCAAGAATGACAAAGTATTACTTGAACAATTTGGATATCCTAAGAATGGGACTTTTTATATAACTGCCTTTAATAGCAATCCGATTAATTTGGATACCGAAATAACTATCGAGGTTAAAAATCCGGTGTCGTCTATAAAAGAACTTATATCAGGCAACCAGATTAAAACCATAGAAAAAAGTAACTGGACACATAAATTCTTACCTGAAGAAACGGCAATATTTGAAATATCGGTCGCTCGTTGAACAACTAATTTAAACCTTTCGGCGCTTAAGAAATTACGATTTTTTCTTAAAGCCTTCTAACTTTTTAATGAACGGTTCAGGACCACCTTCGCTATAACCGACCTGTCGTCCAATTTCTTTTCCCTCAGCATTTAGAACGACGAATGTTGGAAAACCATTGACCTTATATTTTTCTTTCAATGCCGAATTGGCTTTTTTCAAATCATCGGATAGTTTTTTCTTTGATGGAAAATCAAGTTCAACAAGGACAAGGTTTTTACTTGCATATTTCTCAAATTCTTCTGTAGATAAAACTTCTTTTTTAAATTTTATGCACCAACCGCACCAGTCTGAACCAGTGAAATTGATTAACACAATCTTTTTCTCCTTTTTGGCAATTTCAAGAGCCTTATCAAGGTCTGTAAGCCATTCTGCGCAAAAAGATGAAAGAACAAATCCAAAAAATGCAAGCATTAATAAGTATTTTTTCATAATTTAAGTCTATCCATTATAGTCATTAAGTCAAATATTTTATAAAAAAACCGTAGTTTATGGTTTTTGGAGTCTGAAAAATTGCACAGGTTCCGTTGGCAAGATTATATAATATTTTTGATTGTTAGATTCGATAAGTGTGAATGGAACCGGTTCACCCTGTCCAGATAACAGCTGGCTAATGTTGGTATAACCGAATACCCGCCAATCGCCATATATTGAAGGCACAGAGAGTTCAATATTAGAGATGTGCTTGACTACGGTAGCTTCCACTTCTGGCAGCGCCGCAATGATGCCATTGCCATAAACAACCGCCATATTAAATCCAAGGTCTGTGCTTGTTGCTGAACTTTGATGAACTTCTACCGCAATAATATGGGTTCCTGAATGTAAAATTGTGTCAATTTTTGTAAGATAAAATGTTTGTTCATCAGGTCCGCTAATAGCCGAATTTGCTTGTGTGAGATAATTAATCGTTCCCTGTGGCATATTTTGTCTGAAAATCTCTATTCCATCAATATAGACAACGGCGCCATCATCTACGAGTAAATAGAATGAAAGATTAGTCAAGATTGAATCCGATGGGACTGTGAATGGACAACGGAAATAATAGGTTATGTATTTGTTGTTTGAATTTCCGCCATAACTCAAGACAGTTGCCTCTCCATCACCGCCATATCCAAACTTCGCCCTGCCAATTTTCCAAGATGAATCGTTGAATGTAGAATACTTCCAGTTATCTCCTTGATTTGAACCGTTATCAAGGTATTTCCATACTGAATTTGAATTTATCAAAGTAAATGCTGTAGATTCTTGACCGACGATAACATTAACTGGTTGCGAATCATAGTGTTTTCCGGAAGCGGTGTAAGAGCGCGCGCTAATCCAACGTTCGCCCGGAAGCAGTGTTGTCCAATTATATACTGAATTTGTTCCTGCAAGTTCTCCGAGTTTGACGCCATCAACGTATAATTCTGTTTTTTGAATTGGATTCAAATAACCAGCCCAGGTGGAAACATAAATTGGCATTGTATTTGTAAGCAAATAAGCCGAGCCAGCAATCGGATTGGAAATTATCACTCGTCCAGCAGTATCGCCATAAGCAACGAGTTCAAGATCAAAACCAGCATCAGAACTCGTTGAAGATGATTGATGGAGTTCCACAGCTACTACATTTGTGCCATTAAGAAGCCCTAATCCTTCTACTGGTAGAATTGTAGTAATCCATGCTGTTTCATCAGGCGTATTTATTGTGGTGCTTGCAAGTGTAGAGGCTGTTATATTTCCTGATGGCATATTATTTCTGAACACTTCTTTTCCGTTCAAATAAACCACAGCGCCATCATCGCGTTGAAGTCTAAATTCCAATTCTGTGAACATCGCGATATTGGTAACAAAGAAAGATTTTCTAAAGTAGTGCGTAATTCTGCCTTCTGTCAGCAATGTTTTTTCTCCGTCATATCCGAAACCGAACCGTGCATAGTCAGAGGGCCAACTTGTATCATTAAAATCCAACATTTGCCAACCAGACGAAACCTGCTGCAAATTATCCCAGAATTTCCATTCTGACTCTGTGTTAATTAGTTTAACTGCAAGAGGTTCAACTGGGTCGGATGGTGTCAAAACATTTATTGTAATTGGCGCACTTGAAAACGTTCTTCCAGCCCCGAATATTGCGTTTGCTTTTATAATATAAGTCCCAGGGTTTGTAGGATTCCAGGTCAACTGGTATGGTGGACTAAAGGAGTCGCCAATTTTTGAGTAATTAATGTAATAATCAACCTTGTAAACATAGTTGTCTCCACTCACCGCGAATGACTTAATAACAACAGGCTGTTCTATAAACAAATTTGCGCCATTGTAAGGACTTGTAATGTAAATTCCGTTTGTTGTATTAGTTTCTGTTAAACCGAGCATTTCCATATCAAAACCGATGTCGCTGCTGCTAACGTTTACTTGATGCACTTCTACCGCAACTATATTTGTGCCATTAACTAAATTGACAGGAATTATGGATTGAATCGGTGTGTTTTCTTCTGAAGGTTCGATTGTTCTCAACGCAAGAGAATTGAATGATACAACTCCGTCCAACATATTATCCCTGAACACTTCGTTCCCATTTATGTAGACGACAATGCCATCATCGCGAATAATGTTGAGAAGTATTGAGTTATATGGTGATGAATTTGAGACGACAAAGGTCTTTCTGAAATAGGTTGTTACATAATGTAAACTTGAATTTGTGCCGGAGTTCACAACGGTGAGTTCACCATCTTTGCCATATCCGAATTTTCCGAAACCGCTTTTCCAGTTTCTATCGTCATAATTAAAATTTCTCCATGCATAATCCTGGTTAGACCCATCATCAAGGTATTTCCATCTATCACCGAAAGAAACAAAAGCAGTTGGCATTGGAGGGCTATTGATAAATATTTGAACAGGTGCGCTTGTTACAGTCAGTCCTGCTGAATCTGTTGCAACAGCGTAAATTTGATGAACACCCGGTAAGAGATTCTGCAAATCAAATGAATATACTGGATTCCTCCCTGTGATTGTATAAATTAGCGAATTGTCGCTATAAAAAACAAGATTACTTACTGAAAGTTCGCCGCCGACGACGACATCTGCAGCGATCCTGATGCTGGCTAAGGATGAATACTCCGAATTATTTGTAGGCGTTGTTATCCATAAGCCTCTATTGCGGTTTGTAGATGCATAACCAACAAGGGAGAGGTCAAAGCTAAGGTCTGAACTGGTAAGAGAACTTTGGTGAATTTCCACAGCAAGCGAGTTTGTGCCATTTAAGAGCAGTTGGGGATTTATTAAAAAGCCGTTAAATGTTTGCCCATCATCGGAAGCATTTTCGGAAGGTGTTGACCATGTTATTTCTCCATCAGGAAGAAGGTCTCTAACAACTTCAACACCATTTAAATAAACTACCGCGCCATCGTCCCGTTTTAAATTCAAAATTAAATTTGTAACAGCCGACGGGTCATTTACGGTAAAGAGCTTGCGGAAATAGGTTGTAACCCATTTATTGTTGCTAGTACCATACGGAACGCGTGTCGCTTCATCCCCTTCTCCATATCCGAGTTCTGCGCGCCCACTTTGCCACCTTGAATGGTCAAAATTTAGATCATACCAGTTTGAAGGCGCGCTTGCATTTGTGGCAAGATAATACCAGATTGAACCTGCGGTTATTAATTGAACCTCCACAGGTTGCGGTTGGGAGACAGGGGATGTTATTTGAATTTGAACCGGAGCCGAGGTATATGTTTTTCCTCCCATTAACCCTACCGCAGTCAAACTGTAAGTTCCTTGTGGCGGATTATTCCATACATATTGATATGGAGCGGTAAAATCTTGACCGAGTTGACTTACTCCTGATAAAAACGCAACCGCAGTTACTTTTCCTTCCCCTGTCTTTGCCTGCGCTGTTATAGTCAATGTAGATGGATTATAGAAAACTTGACCGTTCTTTGGTGAATCGATATACACGACCCGAATTGCCGACAGTTCGCTTGCCGACACTCCACTTAGAGCTAAATCAAAATTTAAATCTGAGCTTGTTCCATTGACTTGATGAACTTCCACGGCAATAATATTTGTGCCGGGTTGTAAAACGGTTTTTGGCAAAATTGCTTGTAAATAATTATCCGGCTCTACAGCCTCAATGGCATTGGTGTTATAACCGACAACGGCATTTGTCGGCATATTATCTCTAAAGACTTCAACATTATTGATATAAACAATAATGCCATCATCTCTAAGCACTTCAAGGAGCAGATTGGTATAACCAGCGAGTGCCTGGCTTGTTATAGAAAAGGTTTTACGGAAATAATAAGTGATATATTTATTGTCTGAGTTAGTACCGTAATTTATGACTGTTGTTTCGTTGCCTTCCCCATAACCAAGAATTCCCGCACCGCTATGCCAACTTGAATCGTCAAAACTTGAATATATCCAGCTTGTCCCTTGATTTGAACCATCATCAAGATATTTCCATTCCGATTTTTTTGAAATTATTGGTGTATAAATGCTTGAACCATTAATTAAAAAGAAATCTGCACCGCTATAATCAGGACCAACAGTAATAGCCGGAGGAGAAATAAAGGTATTACTTCCATACACGGGTTCAAAAGCATTAACCGTATAAGTCCCGCTTGATAGCATGCTGATAGTATAAAATCCGTCAGACCCGCTAAAAGCGTATTTTCCTGAATCAATATAGACTTTAATACCCGGTACTGGTTTCCCATCAATAGTTAACACCCTACCGGATATTGAATAAGTTGTTGAAGAACCTACTTGAATAAGAATTGTATCGTGAGCAATCCCGCCTTTTAAATCGCTGACGGTGCAAGAAACACGATACTTGCCGGCTGAATTAAATGTTTTGGTTAATGATGATAAACTTTCAGTGCTATAAGTACCGTTTCCAAAATCCCAGAAATAAGCCAATGCATCACCGTTCGGGTCTGTTGCGGTGGCTAAAAATGTAACCGCCTGATTAACTGACGTTGTGGTTGTTGATGAACTTATATAAGCCTGTGGATTCTGGTTGGTTGGAAACGGACCAAAATTAATTGCTATATCAAGAGATTCTGGATAAGTGTGCGCTTTTCTTAATGGTGTAATGAATAAATTCATAGCCGGGTCTGAAAATGTTCGCCCGATAGTTAGTGAATGGTCGTCTTTACCGCCGCTTGAACCGGGCGTGGTATCGAAAAGGATTGTACTTCCGGATACCCACCTCATACTAATGCCGTTCATCATCGCGGTATTTCCAGTCCAGAGTTGACGAAACTCAAGCCAGTAAGGATTTCCCGAGGGACGATTAATTTTAATCCCGCGAACGCCGATAGGGGCTTGAGCTATATCCTGAGCATAGAGTCTATAAATACCGCTTGCTGTTGCTGTGGGACAATCACTATTAGGTATCCACCCTATTTTATTCTTAAAAAATGAACTGTAATGACGTACTCCTCCGCCACTGCCACCCATTGTATCAAAAGGGTCTCCATATTCATCACTCTGCCCATCCCCAATCATCGACTTGTCGCTCGTGTTCCACCAATTGGCGTGACCAAGACCAAGATTATGTCCAAATTCATGCGCCGTTGTGCGGACATCAAAATAGCTATTTGCAAGATGAAATCCCACACCGCCCACATAACCAAGACCCGCATAACTGTAAGCAGGTTTTCCCCCGGTAACCACGAAAAAGAAATCGTATTTGTTTAAATCATAACCGTAAATATCGCGGGCTTTATTTCTCGCCTCGGGATATAGTTTTGAAAGTCCAGCGTTATCATAAGCCGCCACATTTTCCCCCATACGCATAAGAGGTGTTATATCTGAACCTTTACCGACCGGCGCTACTACAAATTTGGAGTACGAAACCTGCGCCATAAAGTTGCTTAAATCATTCATTAAAGTTAAGGCTGCATTTGTGGTTAAGGCGTCAACTTGATAATCCGGAAAGTCCACGCGCATTACAAGAAATCGCTTTCTTCCTTCGGTATAACTTGATTCTGCAGTTGGATAACTTGGAGAATATGTTGGTGTATCAAGGGACTCGTCCTCAATCTTATTCTGCGTCCATTCAATGGCTTGAGCCATTGTTGAAAACGTGAATACTTCCCCTCCGATTTTAATAGATACCGGCGCGGTGATTCCTGACGCCTCTCCGTTTTCCAGAAGTCTTACCGGTGAGGGGGACATAGCAACCAATTTTACGGGATTCAAACCCATCTTATCGTCCGGGATTGATGCTGCGTATTCAGTGGATACAGCAATACCATTTATTGGAAAATTTGGACGGGTAACATAATCAAGCCCTTTATTATAAGTAAAAATGCGGCATTTTTCTCCGTTAATGATTGCGCTGCGAACAATTGAAAGTTTGCTATGGTCGTCTCCTTCAACTGGAAACACGCACACCGATTCGTAGTTACAACGGGTGTTAATTTGCTGCTCTAAATACGGTTGAATTGATTTAGGAAGACTGGTTTTAATATTTTCAGGTAAGGCAAGTTCAAGGGCACGTTGGGGATCGTTTACTATAAATTGCGCCAATGCCTTTATTCTCTTCTGCGCAAGTTCGATTCCTTCTTTCTCAATCTGTTTTTTCAATACGGGGTCGGCTTCCTTGTATTTTAATACCCAATCGTTGAATTTCTTAAATTCAGGTTCGTCTTCATTTAATTTTTGGGGAAAAGATTGAGGAGTAAAAATAATTTTATTAATTGCATTAACATTACCAATCTTTGTTTGGGAAGATTGGCTTTTAAGTCTTCCAACGGCTGAAGAGGTTAAGGAATCTTCAACTCTGTCTGGCTTATGATTAGTATGGTTTTCCGACTGTTTGAGGTTGGCTAATATAAAGACAGCTAAAAATAATATTGAGATAATTACCCAAACATTACTAAAATATTTTTTCATTTAACATCATTTTACCTAATTTTAAATGGGTATTGCATAATTTACAACAGTTTTGATATTTGAGCAAAAAATATGCCAAAAAATAGGAATTTTAAAAGAAAATTATTAGATTCACAGTTCTAAACAAAGTGGTTTTAATGAAATAGAATTTATTCTTTTGTGTCTAAATTGCGTTCCTGAATAATTTTTAAGTAAAGAAAAGAGATTGGGTTATCCCACCAGTTGAGTTTAATTGAACGGGTGAACATCTCTCGGGCCTTTTTATAATCTTGAATCTGAAAATAATGCCAGCCAAGATGCGCAAGCATATAATAACTATTAGGGTCAAGTTCAATTGCCCTGTTAAAGTATGTTTTGGCTTCTGCGGTGCGTCCAATCCAATCAAGGCACATACCATATCGCAGGAACGGATAAGGGTCTAAGGGGTTTAGGTCCATCGACTTACGAAACCAGTCCATTGCTTTTATAGCAAGTTCTTTATAATTGTCATTCCCTTCCCAGCTTTGCATCCGCAGTAATTCGCCAATTGTATAACAAGTTTCAGGATTTTGCGGCTCAACTTTATATGCACTTAGTAAATACTGGATTGTATCGTTCTGGTTCAAAGATTCATTTGCGAGTTTCAAATAATATTCTTCGTTATATCGTTGCAAACCAGTTAACATAATGATTGACGCAACACCGAGTATGCACAATACAGAAACCAATCTCCCAATTCCTTTTACTTGAACCCAGCATTTTTTTGTGGAATATCTCCAATAGGAAATTAATAGGGATAAAAAGGTTAAAGCAATAATTGCATTGGCAGGAATGTGCATATTGAAATCAAAAAACGAGTGAACCCCGATTCCAATGAGCCCTGCGGAAAACCCCAGAACAAATGCACCTTTTTTGCTTGAATGCCCGGTTTCTAATCTTTTTTTGACTCCTTTCCACGCCTCTAAGCCTGTCCACACCGTTGTAGCGATACATAAAAGAACAATGGCAAATCCGACAATTCCATAATCAACAAGTGTATTTAGATAATCATTGTGAACCCATCCGGGTCTGCCTTGAGATATGTTAAGTGCTTCACGCACTTGACGATACCTATAATCGTAATGTCCCGGACCAACCCCGAATAATGGCGCTTGTTTCCATATCTTTATAGCGCCATTCCAGTATAAGATTCGGCGATTTTCATCGGGTACTAGAAGTCTATTTTCCTGAAGGCGTTTTTTTGCAACGATATTTTGGCTATATAAATAAAATCCTACAAATATCAACAAAATAATTGCAATCACGACTGGCAACCAAAATCTTCGTTTATGCAAAAGTACAATAACAACGAACAATATACCAACACCTGCCGACAGCCAACCGGCTCGCGAAGCAGTTGTTACAAGCCCACAAGTCATCATCAACACAGAATAGCCGAGTAGAATCCTGACAAGGTAACTTACCCGCGCTGAAAGCAAAAGAGAGATGCCCAATGGTAATAACATTACCAGCAATCCCGCAAAATGGTTTGGGCAGATATACGTTCCCGATGCTCGTCCGTCATACTGAAGCGGTTTTGGATAAATCAAAACCCATTCGGAATGTGTTAAATATTGATAGATTGCATAAATTGAAATCAAAGTGCCCACAGTAAGCAATACCCCGGCAATTATAGAAATTGCTCGCCGACGATGAAGATTGTTAAGGATAGCAAAAAACAGAGCGGTATAAAAAATTATTTGCAATAGTTCTGAACGCGCAACGTATTCAATATCAGCAGATAAATACCGAGCAAATGCATAAACTAAAAACGCAAGAACACCCCAGCAGACCGGTGGCCACAACAACTTCACTTCTCTTGCGACAAAAATTCTTATTACCCATAGTAAAAGGATTCCTAATAGCATTGATTCCAATAACAGAAAGTCCAAGGGAAGTACTGCCCCGATTGCAATCGGAGCATAAATCAAAATCCCGAGCGTTAGCCCAAGAATTCCCGCCTCAAGAAATTGGTCAATCCGTTCGCGAACCATTTGCAGATTAGATTACAATTTTAAGACAGATACGGCAAGTGACGTTTATTAAATAAAAAAGAAAAGCAAAAAGGTGAAGTTATGTTATTTTTGTTGGTTAGAAGATTTAGAACGGAGCGAATCTGTAAATTCTGCCCACAATTCCTCAACGGTTTTACCCGTTATATCCTTGAATAAATCAATCTTGAATTGTCTTTCTCGTAGCGGTTTGTTAAGTTTTTTTACTAATTCCTTATCATATTTTTTCTCTGCCCATTCTAAAAATATGGCTGTTGTCTTGTAAGAATCGCGATAACTCGCCCTGTCAGGGTTAATTCTTGGTCTTCGGGCTTGCGGTTCAAAATGCACGAGACGAATATAATCTGCTATACCTTCAACAAGCCAGCCGGGTTTTGAAAAACCTTCAAGAGGCTCCGGGTAAGCCTGAACAACGTGCGTTAACTCGTGAACTACCATCCCAAAGTCATTGGTGTTTTGACGAACATAGTTCGCGGCAAAACTAATTGAACTGCGGCCTGTGGCTGCAACGCCTCGCATATCTTTTTTGAAACGGAGTTTCACAGAATTGTAAGGCTTAAAACCTTCACTATCCAGAAGTCTACAAATCTTTGGATACCATTGGGCGCACAACTCGCCGGATTTATAAGCCCAATCTTTCAAATCTGGTGTTTCATTAGCATCAACTGAAATGGTTGCAATAACTTCACCCTGATCGTTTGTTGCTGAAAATGTCCACGTCAATTGATTTGTGTCCACCTCTGCCCCATATAAAAATGAAGCAAATAAAACCGTAACAAATGTACTTTTTATCCACATAATAATCCTTATTTTCTAATTAGATTCAAAATGTTCTTTTCTGTTTAACAGAATTTAAAAATATTTTAAATAGATTTTTTTAAGGTAAAGTCTTATATATTAAGTAATTTAAAAATATGAAAGAACTATTTACTAACATAAGTTGGTTTGATTTTGTTGTAATTATCTTTTTTGTATTCGGGATAATACGCGGAAGAAAAAGAGGGATGTCTCAGGAATTTCTTGATTTTCTTATGTGGCTGGGGATTGTTTTCGGAGCCGCTCTGGGATATAAACCTATATCTTCCTTCCTTGTTAAAACAACCGGTCTTTCACTACTATGGGCTCAGGTGCTTGGGTATTTTGCAATTATTCTTGTTTGCTTAATCGTTAAATCAATCCTTGATAGATTAATTCAAGATAAAATTACAGAATGGGACCTGTTCGGCGGGTTGGAATATCCCCTTGGTATGGTGTCTGGCGCCATAAGGTTCTTGTGTATGCTGCTAATGGTTCTTGCATTGCTGAACGCTAAACTCATACCTGAACAAGAACGGCAGGCTGAACTTAAAAAACAGGAACAAGAACTTGGTTCTATCTATTTCCCAACATTAGGACAGGTTCAGTACACTGTTTTTAATGATTCTTTTTTTGGAAGGCTCGTAAAAAAGCATCTTTCTTGGATGCTCATAGAAGGCGTTCCTTCCGGGGAAAAACAGAAAACCGAAGACCTTAAATCTAAAAAGCAGGAGACCATTGATAAAATAATCGGTAAATAATCGGACATAAGTTTACAATAAATTTATTGTGATTTTTTTAGAAAATAGGCTTAATGATATCACCCTCTTTAATTGAACAGATTCGTTTGGCTAATGATATTGTGGAAGTAATTGAAAGTTACCTTCCATTAAAAAAGTCGGGTGGCGGATTTTTTGCGTTGTGTCCTTTTCACAAAGAGAAAACGCCGAGCTTTTATGTTAACCCCCAGCGGCAGATATTCCACTGCTTCGGTTGTCATAAGGGAGGGAATGTTTTCACTTTTTTGATGGAATATGAAAATTTGACGTTCATCGAGGCTGTTAAACAACTTGCAGAACGCGTTCATATTCAGATCCAATTTGACGCCGCTTCAATTCCACAGAAGCGAGAAAAAGATTTGCTTTATGAGATTCACGAACAAATTACTCAGCGGTGGCATAACTGCCTGTTAAATGAATCAAGCGGCGAAGTTGCCCGCGAATATCTAAAAAAACGAGGTGTCAGCGAAGAGGCAATCAAGATATTTCGTCTTGGATATGCCCCTGATTTATGGGATGATACATTAAATTGGGGCGTCTCAAAAGGTTATTCTGCAGAAGTTCTTGAAAAGGCTGGTATTGTAAAAAAATCCGATGACAACAAAAAATATTATGATAAATTTCGTGGTCGGTTGATTTTTCCAATTTGTGATGAACAAGGCAAAGTGATTGCATTTAGCGGACGAACTCTGGTAGAAGGGGAAAACACTGCAAAATATTTAAACTCTCCCGAGACGCCAATCTTTATTAAAAGCAAAATCTTCTACGGTCTTGATAAATCAAAAAAGGCAATTCTTAATGAAAAATTTGCAATTATATGCGAAGGACAATTGGATTTGATTTCCTGTTATATGGCAGGAATTAGAAATGTTGTTGCGCCGCAGGGCACAGCATTTACTCATCAACACGCCGCAATTTTAAAACGATATACAGATGAGGCGGTTTTATGTTTTGATTCAGATGACCCCGGCCAGGAGGCTACAATAAGGGCCGCGCCAATTCTATTTTCAAACAACATTGCCGTTAGAGTAGCTGTCGTGCCTGACCCCGATGACCCGGATAGTTTTATAAAAAATTATGGCGCAGAAAAATTCAAAGAGATAATTCAAAAGGCAAACGGGTTTTATGATTATTTCCTTGAAAGATTATGCAATCTAAATAATCCAGCTACGGATAAAGGGAAAATGACAATCATCAAGGAATTCGGTGTTGCCTTAAAAAGGTCTAACAATGCCGTAATTGTGGACACTTATAAAAACAGACTTGCTGGTCGTTTAGCAGTCAATCCTATCGCTATGGAAGAAGAATTAAAAAAACTCCCATCTCAAATACAACCCGGCGATTTTTCAGAAGATACACTGCAAAGGAAAGAAACCTCATTAAATAATGATGAACTATGGCTTTTAAAAATTATACTGCAATACGAAGAGACCGTATCTATCTTAAATGAATATTTAAATACGGAGTGGCTTCAGGACGATAGAATAAGGAAGATAATTGAAAAAAGATTGTCAACTGAGATTGAGTGGATGGGCATATCGCAATTCATTGAAAATTTTGAAGAACCAGAACTTGCTGGCTTGATAACAGGAATTGCCATTGAATCGGAAAGCATCCCGCTGCCAGAAAAACAGGTTTTTGACATTCTCCTGAAATTAAGAAACAAATTCATTGAACAGAAAATTGTTCAAATAAAGATGAAATTGAACAACAACGCAATTGATGATAATACGCGCGACGAATTGATTTATGAAAAAATAAAACTGGACAAACAAAAAAAATTGTCTCTTGAGAAAATAGAAAAATGATAGTTGCGATGATATAAATTGACTTTGTATCTCCTATCCAAAGAAAATATGAATTTATGTCAATAACGACAAAAAAAGGCGATGACGGAACAACTGGTTTGATGTTCAACAGGAAAGTTCGGAAATATCATCCCAATGTTGAAGCCTGCGGGAGCGTGGATGAACTTAATGCAGCGCTTGGCATAGTCAGGGCTTACTGCAAAAATAAAAACATCAATGAACAAATTTATTCTATCCAAAATGATTTAATCGGTTTAATGGGCGAACTTGCAACTCTTGCTGAGGACGTTGAACTTTATCGGTCTTCGGGATTCAGGACATTGAAAAACGAGGACGCTGATAGACTGCACAAGTGTATTGATGAGTACTCGGGAGAAATTAAAAAGATGCAGGGCTGGGCTATCCCCGGAGAATCAAAGTCGTCAGCTTTTCTTGACCTTGCACGGACAATATGCAGAAGGGCAGAACGTCGGGTATGTCTTTTACAAAAGGAGACAAAATATCTTAACCCATCTATTATTATTTACCTTAATAGGTTGGGCGATTTGCTATGGTTAATGGCGCGAACTGTTGAAAAAGGCGCAGAAAAATAGCAGATTAAAAACTCAACAGTATCTGCCAGATATACATATTAGCCATAGATTCAATATCTTCCCAGACTTTCCTGACTAATTCGACATTGCCAGTAATTTCTGGTAGTTCTTTTGCCTTTTCCCCAAATGGAAAACAGATGCCCGGTTTAATTCTTGTCTCGATATTTTTTGGCAAACCATCGAGTTGTCTTCTTTCGGTTATTGAAGAAGGCAATTCAGACGGCGGGATAATATCAGAATTGTAAGAAGGAGAAGAATAGACGCCATATTGGCGCGTAAATTCAGTCATAGCTTTTAGGTTTTCAATATTGACATCGTTTTGCATTATGGCGCCAGCGTCCATAATATAACCGCCATCGACAGCCACTTCATCAATAACACGTTTGCAGAATTCCTTTACTTCCTCCGGTTTTCCATAACTCAATAAGACATTAGGGATACCACCACTTATGCAGAATTTATTACCAAGTTTCTTGCGGACTTCGAATACGTTGTCGCGGTCAACGTGGAAGACTATGCTACGTTCTGGCAGTTCGGCAAATCTTTCAAGATGCGCAGCCCATTTGCCTTCGGCATAGAAAAGCGTCTGATGTCCATTTTTCCAAAATTCCTCAATTATCGGTTTCAACGTCGGCCAGTAATGAGATTCAAATTGCGATGGTTTAATAAGAGGCACACAACCACGATGCATCCAGAAACCTATGGGTACAAGTTTATCCGGATCGGCAGTGGAAAGCCCTATATGACAAAGGTGCGGCATCAATGCCTCGCAGGCTTTTAGAACCTTTTCCGGTTGAGTGTGCATATCCATCGTTAGACCGATATACCCCCGTAACTTGTCAGCAATAATATCAAACGGGGCTTTAAAAATGCCTGAAATGGCTGACACAGTCCCACATTCGCGTCTTAACCTTTCCACCTGAGGTCCAAAAGCATTAAAATAAGAAAGCATTGCCATTGCCCCTTTTACAAAGGATAAATTATTTCGGTAAGTTACAGGCTCGCCGATTTTGCGAACCTCCGTTGACACCCTTGGCAACCATATATTGTATAAAAAACCAGTTGGATCTTTGATTAATTCATCGTACTCATCTGCCTTCATAAACGCCTCCTCTTCGGAAGGCTCAATGTAATTGAAACCTACATCATAAGGGATTCCAACGCCGGGTATTCCATAATATTTCAAACCGATAGCCTGAACCAAACCTGTCCATACATAAACCATATTTGGCACAACAGCGTCCCAATCAAAATCCTTTGCGCATTTAACAGCGGCATCAAATGCCTTTGTGTAATCGTGAACAACTTCCTGACAGGTATAGCCTGCATATTTTGCGGTAAATTCAGCCACAAATGGTCTTATGGGAATGCAATCAGGCTTTTCATTACGCATTGCCGCAACATACCTGCTTAACCTCTGTTGATATAGTTCTTCAGTATTCATATCGGCGTTTAAAAAATGTTATAAGTATTCCCGAAATAAACCAGAAAATTTTTAGATTTTTGACAAAATATTTTTCAAAAGTTGGATAGGTCTGCTAATATTTTTCAACAATATGAAGAAGATAATCTCATTTTTTGTTCTGCTTGTTGCTGCATTATCTTGTTTTGCCGAAGACAAACCGAATATTATTATAATACTTGCAGATGACCTTGGTTACGGGGACGTTAGTTGTTATGGCGCCACTAAAATTAAAACACCAAACATTGATAAACTTGCATCAGACGGTCTGCGGTTTATAAATGTCCACGCTACCTCTGCAACCTGCACTCCTTCAAGATATGCTTTACTGACAGGCGAATATCCCTGGCGGAAAAAAGGCACTGGCGTCCTGCCGGGAAATGCAAGTTTGATTATACCTACAAATAAATCAACCATCGCAACAATGTTTAAAAAGGCAGGATATGCAACTGCCGTTGTTGGTAAATGGCATTTAGGACTTGGTAATGGCAATCTTGATTGGAATAGGGAAATAAAACCCGGTCCATTAGAAATCGGCTTTGATTATTGCTTCATAATGCCCGCTACCGGTGACAGAGTGCCTTGTGTGTTTGTAGAAGACCATAAAGTTGTAGGGCTTGACCCAAACGACCCAATACAAGTTAGTTACGACAAACCAATCGGAAATGAACCCACAGGGAAAAATAATCCTGAACTGCTTAAATTGCATCCAAGTCACGGACACGACCAGACAATCATAAACGGGATTAGCCGAATCGGCTATATGTCCGGCGGCAAATCAGCCCGATGGATTGACGAAGATATTGCTGATACCATCACAGGCAAGGCGATAGATTTTATAAAAAAGAACAAATCAAAACCTTTCTTTTTATATTTTGCAACACACGATATTCACGTTCCGCGTGTGCCACATCCACGCTTTGCCGGTAAAACCGTTATGGGTGCAAGAGGCGATGTGATATTACAATTGGATTGGTCTGTCGGCGCAATTGTAAAAACACTTGAAGAACAAAAATTGATGGAAAATACGCTTATAATTTTTACGTGCGATAACGGACCTGTATTAGATGATGGTTACAAAGATAGGGCTGTTGAACTTGCGGATGGACATAAACCAGCCGGCGAATTGCGCGGTGGAAAATATAGCAATTTTGAAGGCGGTACGCGCATCCCGTTCATAGTAATGTGGCGAGGAAAAATCAAGTCCGCTAATTCCGATGCGTGGGTCAGTCAAATAGATTTGTTCGCTTCTTTTGCAGCGCTCACTGGACAGAGTTTAAATAAAGGCGATGCGCCGGATAGCATTAATGTTCTTCCCGCGTTGCTTGGAAATTCACAAAAAGGCAGAGACCACATTGTTGAACACGCGGGCAGTATTTCAATTCGTAGGAATGAATGGAAATATATTACACCGAACAAAGGCGCTAAATTTAATAAAGCAACCGGCACCGAACTTGGCAACGACCCTCAACCGCAACTCTACAATCTAAAAGAAGACATTGGGGAACAGAGAAACCTTGCAGACAAATATCCCGACATTGTAAAAGAACTCTCAGATTATTTACAAAAGTTGCGCGGTTTATAAGACACGATTTAATTGCGATTACAATCACAAGACATAAAACAAGGGACTAATTTAACTGGTTCAGAATTATATTAAACATTATGGCTTTATGTTTTTTGAGTACCAGTATTTTAACAATTCTTCTCGTTTTGTAGGTTTAGGGCTTTTTGTGTGAATATTTTTGTCTGAACCGTGTTCAACGCTCCATCCATCCCATTCTCGGAAGGCGTGGTAAGCCCAGTCCCAATTATATTCTTCAAAGATATCAATTAAATCTTTCAAATAATTATAGGTGCTATCGCCAGGCGCCCATCTGATTGCGCTGAATTCACCGATGTAAATATGCATATTGAACTTTTTCTGAAAATCAAGTACTGGTTGAAGTTCCTGACGCAAAGCGGATTTGTCCCAGTATTTGCCATCAATCACACCCGGATAAGCTATGTTTGAGTTGGTATCATAAACCCCTTGATGAGTAAATTTATGAGGTCTATACATATGCGCGCTATAGACAATGCCGGGAAGCTGAAATGGCGCTAAATTCACAATTGATTTAACATCGCCCCACGGTTCAGGTTCAATGATAATTGCATGGTCAGGATCAATTGCGCACACTCTTTTTGCGGTTTCAAGCGCAAGGTCATTCCAATCAAGACAGTCCTTGCCAATACTTACGCCGCATACCGGTTCGTTCATCAAATCATAACCCCAAACCGTCTTGTTCCCTTTGTATCGCCTGGCAATATGTTCCCACCACTTGATAAAGTTGTCCTGAAACCGCTTTTCTTGAAAAATCATGCAATCTGATGATTTATTGCGTCCGCCGGGCGGTGTATGCAAATCAATTAAGACAAGTAATCCTGCTTCTTTGCAGACTGGCAACATTTCATCTATCCGTTTCAATTCTCCGCTCAACCAATTATCGTAAGCGGCAAGGTCTCCATTATCTGCTGGGCTATGTGGAAAACCGTTCCATGTAAGTTGCCATCGGATATGATTGGCATTCCATTCCTTGCCAAAGGTAATAAAATCCTCTTTTGTAAGACGCGTCCCTATCATTGCGCCGCGAAGTCTCGGGAGGTTATGCCCTTTATACATCGTTTTCGGCACAGGAAAATTAGCAACTTGAACCGGCGTTTTGCGAACGGTTATTTTTATGTCATCAAACCACACATCGCCAGAGGCAAGTTCAAGACCAAGCACTAACGAACAAGATTTAACATCGTTTGGGATTGCAGCCAAATACTGAAACCGCTGCCATCCAAAAGAGCCTGATGGGGCATTTTTTTGAGGATATTCTGTCCCATTGGTTTTGTTAATAATGAGCATAAACTTTACACCATTCCATGGGTTTGGAGGTTGGCTAACTTTTTCCGCCTTTACCATAGCCTCGCATAACAAGACCATCCCCTTGAATTTCTCCACATCCAATTTAACCAGGCTAACCACATTGCTTTTTCCATTTTTATCCGGCGATTTGATATGCAATGAATGGGCGCTTTGATACCCTTCATCAATAGAAATAGAACTGCTATTATTTGGGTTCCAAACCTTTAGGACATCTTGTTCCTCAAATCCAGTTTGAAAAACTACATCGCCAACAGCCCCTTGCATTTTTGAAGAAACAAACAAATTGATGGCGGTAACCATCAGTATAGTAATTAATTTATTTTTCATTTTTTATTCCTCTTCTGGTTTGTTCATCCATCTACGAACAAGATTATGCGAAATCCCTAAATGATCTAACACCCTAGCTACGACTGTATCAGCGACCTGTTCAACAGTTTGCGGCAGGCTATAAAATGATGGATTTGCAGGGATAATTGTTGCGCCGGCAAGAATGAGTAGTTCCATATTTTTAATATGAATTAGATTAAATGGGGTCTCTCGCGGGACGAGAATTAGTTTCTTTTTTTCTTTAAGCATAACATCTGCCGCGCGAAGAACAGCATTATCGCTCACACCATTGGCAATTCTGCCAAGTGTTCCCATACTGCAAGGGATAATGACCATAGCGTCAAATGGGTTGCTGCCGCTTACATACGGGACGTTCATATCATCGGGATTGTGCATTATGACACCTTCTTTTAACCTTAATTCTCCACGTAGTTCCTGTTCAATAATTTGCCGTGCATACTTACTATAAGCAACGTGCACCTCACAATCTTTAGGATCTAAATTATCCAGCAATCGCTGAGCATATATAATCCCGCTCGCGCCAGTTATTAAAATAAGAATTCTCAAAATGCTACCTTTAATTTTTTTTAATACTGCACCAATTAAATAGACGACAACCTAATTTATAACTTGATGAAATGAAGTTCAAACCAATAATAGATACAAATGCCGTTATAATTAAATGGTGAGAATCAAAATAATTATTTTATTCGTACTGGGGATTCTTGTAGGGATTTGCCTTTGTATTTTATATGCATTCCTGATTGAACCGAAATGGGTGAAAATCAAAAATGTAGATTTATCAAACAACTCTCCTTCTATTCGACTGATTCACATAAGCGATATTCATTACAAAGGGGATAAACCGTATCTGGAAAAAGTGGTTAAACTAATAAATAAAATTGATGCGGATTTTGTATGTTTCACCGGCGACTTAATTGAAGAAGAACAATTCCAAAAAGAGTCCCTTGAAATTTTGAGTAATGTAAATAAACCAATCTTTAGTATTCCCGGTAACCACGATTATTGGAGCAAAGCGCCAATTAACTTAATGGATGTTTATTTTAAAAAAACTGGTGGGAGATTGTTATTAAATGAAATAGTTGAGTTAAAAGAAAAAAATGCCCTTATTATTGGTGTAAATGAATTTAGTTCTTCATTCGTAAACAATATTCAACCCGATTTAATCAATAATAAAAAAACCATCCTGCTCGTGCATTATCCCGACTTTGCAAATGAAATAAAAAATAAAAAGTTTAGCATTATTCTTGCAGGTCATTCTCATGGAGGACAGGTCAACATTCCTTTTCTAAATCCATACATCCCTCGATATTACCAGAAAGGCTTGTATAAGACAGAGTCAGGTTATTTATATGTGAACCCCGGTTTAGGGACTTTTCTTTATCCAATAAGATTCAACTGTCGACCTGAAATTACGGTAATATCTCTGTAACATTTAGTTTATCCTGATTTGTTTTTTTCGGTTTAAACTATATTGGAATAATTATCCCGTATTTTACATTTAGACAACAACATTGTGTTGATGCCCGCACCATAAACATAATAAGTTGTTATCCCGTTCTTAATCCGCATCAGAACTTGAAACAGTTTTGTGTTAGGATTGACAACATAGATAACCGAATTAGTTCCATAACTTTACGCAATCCTATTATTTGCCGCATCATAAAAATTAGTTACACCGCCAGAACTGACCAATCTATTTCTGCCGTCATAAGTTTGTGCGACAAAACTCCCATTTGTCAACGGCGACCAGGTCAGGTTTCAATTGGCATCGTTTGTTACCGACGAACCATTCACCGTCATCAACCTATTATCATCATCATAAGTCATTGTCCGTGTTGGCACAATACTGTTATGCGGCAAATTATAAACTGATTCTTATTGAATATGAAAGTGTTTTTCCTGAGTTTTGATGATTAGTGCGGTAAAAGAAGTCCATAGACCATACATAATTTATTGCTACCAATCAGCAAAAGGTTGGCATTACACAGTGGAGGGAATGGAACGCTGATTACGCAGATGAAACAGATAAATGACAAAGAAAAGAAATTAACAAGGATATACGGGATAAAAAATTGTATCTTGTATCTTGTATCTTGTATCTTGTTTATCATTGTGTTAATTAAACAAATATTCACAAATAGATTCAATTGTTATCGGTTTGCTAATGATTGAAAATTGAGGAAATGTTTTCGTTAAACTCTTGAAATAATTGGCAAACTTATTATATTAACTGCCGTCTGCTCGTTATTCGGGGTTTGTCTGATACCATAAAATTTCCCCTCGGGCATTTAAAGTATATTTAATATGAAAGTTTGTTTGTTTGGAATTAGCGGTATTCCGATTGGTAGACATAATGTAAAAGATGTAAGGCTTGATGAGGCTGATAAACTCGTTGAAGCCGATAAAAAGACTTATATCCAGGTGGAAGTAACAGAGCAAAAGGAAATTGCTAACGCCGAAGCGATTGTCGTAAGCGAAGATAGTCTTGCTGATTTGCTTTTGTCCGACCTTGAATTTATAGAAAACCGCCTTTCAAAAAATCCGCCACAAGAAGAAGCGACCGTCTTAAATAAGGTTCGGGAACACCTTGAATCGGGCAAACCAATCTCGGCAAATGTATTGTCCCCTGACGAACTTAAAATCATCTCAATCCATTCTCTTTACACCTTAAAGCCCGTAGTTATTGCTACAAAAGAGGAGTTGGAAAATTTTGATGCCTTTCTTGTTCGCGTTCTTAAAGAAAGTGGGTATTCCTGTTTCTTTACCGTAGGTGGCAAGGAAAATCGCGCCTGGTTAATAAAAAAAGGAATGACCGCTTATGACGCAGCAGGCGCTATTCATTCTGATATTCAGAAAGGTTTTATTCGCGCTGAAATTATTAGCTACGACGACCTTATTCAGAATTGCGGTGAAACGGGAGCAAAACGCGCCGGCAAACTACGGCTTGAAACTAAAAACTATGTGATTCAGGATTGTGACATAGTCCACTTTAGGTTCAATAAATAGGAGAACCTAATCTTGTTGGCGAAAAAGAGTTGCAAATGTTTTATATATCCGCGTGTAAGAGCCTGTTGCACAAATACTAAAGATTAACAAAGATAGATAGGATATACAGGATAAAAAATCCTGTAGATCCTTTATTTATTTATGGTTGAATTTATTTGTGCAACAGACTCATAAATAAAATCAAAACCAATTAAGGTGATTTGGTTTCTTGATTATTTTTCCGCATGAGCCTTTTCTTTACGGGCTTTGGCTTCTTCAATGACCTTTTGTTCAAGTTCGCGCGGCATTTCCTCGTAGTGGCTGAATTCCTCCTGATGAATGCCACGACCGCCAGTTAGCGATCGCAGTGTCGAAGAGTATCGGTAAAGTTCTTTTGCTGGAACCTGCGCCTTAATCACCTGCAAATTGCCATCGGTGTCCATACCGATAATCTTACCGCGTCGGCTTGAAAGATCGCCCATTACCTTTCCCATACAGTCTTCCGGGATACGGATTTCGACATTATAAATTGGTTCAAGCAAACAAGGTTTTGCGTTCAAAAATGCCTCTTTGAAGGCAAAATAACCAGCAATCTGGAAGCTGATATCGTTTGAATCAACAGGGTGCATCTTGCCATCGTAGAAATCAATCTTGACATCTACAACCCGATACCCTGCGAGTATACCCTCCTGACAGGCGCGCATAACGCCTTTTTCCACCGATGGAACAAATACGCGGTCAACGTTTTGTCCAGTAAGAGATTGTATAAATTCGACGCCAGTATCTCGCGGTTTAGGTTCAACGCGAAGCCATACTTCGCCAAATTGACCGGCGCCGCCCGTCTGTTTTTTATGACGGTATTTAGCGTCTGCCTTGGATTTAATGGTTTCGCGATAACGAACGCGCGGTTCGGTGAGTTCAATTTCAAGTTTAAATCGCTTTCTTAACCTATCTGCAACTACTTCAAGGTGAAGGCTACCCTGAGCGGAAATG
>JAKPVM010000167.1 GCA_029572555.1 Verrucomicrobiota bacterium
CTTTCCGAGGGTAATCCGGCGAGAGAGTGCAAGCTTTATACCGATACCACCACTGATATTAAAGAAACTGACAGGATAACATACAACGGCAGAATTTATATAATTAGAGCCGTAAGAATATGGCAGAGAAATAGTATCGCATTTAAAGAAGCGTTAATAGAAGAAATAAAAAATTGATATGCCGAGTTTTATAATTGAAATTCAAGGATTAAAAGAAATGCAAACGGCGTTTAATAAATCACCAGTAGCAGTCGGTAAAATTTTAGAAAAGGCAACAATCATGTCGGGTGAAGTGATAAAAGGATCGGTAATGAGGGAAGCACCCAGAGGGGAAACAGGCCGTTTGCGAGATTATATAACGGCCGAATATCGACCGATTCAAGTGGTAGTAAAGCCGGGAGTAAACTATGCGATATTCGTGCACGAGGGGACAAAACCGCACTTTCCACCGATAACAGCCGTAAGCAAATGGGCGTTAAGAAGAGGGATAAATCCTTGGGCGTTGGCGGTTACTATGGCGAGAAAAGGCACCAAGGAAAATCCTTTCATGGATAGGGCGGTTAAGAACATTAATCGAACAAAAAGAGTGCAAGAGATATTTAATGAGGCCTTAGGTCAAATAATAAATGAATTAACAAAATAAATATGAGTCATTATCTAACAATAAAAAATGCAATTATCAATAAGCTATTAAGCATCAATGAATTAAAAGCGGTATACCCCTATGAAACAGGATCGGTCGCTGGATATCCTTTTGCGGTCGTGCATCGTTTCAATGTTAAGGGTTATTGGATTGATGCGGTAACTAATGAAAGAGAGTGGCATTTTTCGGTAAGGATATTTCAAGAGATGAACAAGGAAGCGAAAGGAGCGGGACCGGCAGAAAATACCATAGATAGCATCGCCGATCTGGTATTTGATGTATTCGATAACGATTGGACACTGGGCGGACGAGTGGATTTATGCCAAGTAAGCGGTGGAAATTCATGGGAAGATAGAGAGTTGCTGATGCGGGTGCTTGAGTTGGAAATAAGCGTTAAAAAAATATTTAACACCCAATAATATGATCAAAGATTTTAGCAATAAAAAATTGCCAGCCGATGAGGTGAAAACAAAAACTAAGCATAAGGAAAAGTTTCATTTCTCTGGCAATCAGATATACAGGCCTCAAGTGGTTTCTGCAGAAAGCCGTGAAGAGGCAGAAGAAATATATTTAAAAACGAGAATTAAAATTTAATTGAAAAAATATGACAAAAGGAATCGGCCGACTATTTCAAGTCGGCATAGCTAAAGAAGCGAGTCGTGGTGTAGCAGAAGCTCTGGCTACCTATTATATTCCATTTTCAGATTCGCCTTTGTTAGAAGAAAAACAAGAGCAGGTTAAGCGAGAGCAAAGCCATGGAGTTATCGAGGGGTCAGTTGGCGCTGAGATAACCAAGGAATGGGCGGAGGGTCAAATAAACGCACCAATTGGCGATCGGCATTTTGGATTAGTGTTGTTAGCAACGCTCGGCGCATGCACTACCGTGCAAAACAGCGACCCAAGCGGGCTAGTGTACGATCATGATTTTCAGATAGCGCAAAGCTCACAACATCCGTCGCTGACAGTGTTCATGAGCGATCCATTGAGCGGGCAGGATTATAAGCATTCGCTGGGAGTAATTTCATCGCTAGAGATTAAGTACGACTTCGGCAAGATAATTGAATACACTGCGGGAATTATGGCCAAAAAAGGCGAAACAGCCAGCTTGAATCCTAGCACATTATCTGAGCATGTCTTCACTTCAAAGCATTTCAAATTTGAATATGCGGATAATAAGGCTGGCCTATCTAGTCCGACGGAGGTAAAGCTAAAATCGCTGAAATTCAAGATTAACAAGAATGTAGAATCTGACGATGTGCTGGGAAGTAGTGAGCCGGTTGATTTTATAAATAAACGGCCGGCAATAGAGGGAAGTTTGGAAGCTGTCTGGCAAAATGAGCAAGACTTTAAAGAAGATTTTATCGAGGGTAATTATCGTGCCATTAAGATTACGCTTGAAGGCGATGAAACGATAGGGACCAGCGCAAAGCCAAAGGTTGAGATAATCTTGGCCAAGGTAAAGATGGCAGAAGTCGCAAGACCGATAAACAACGATGATGTAGTAACTCAAAGCGTTAAATTTGAAGCGCATTATTCAGCTGATGATGCTGAAATGGTGCGGGCATTATTAACTAACTTAGTTACTAACTATTAAATCTATGGAAAACAAAAGAGATGTAAAAACGATAAACTTATCGAATTGCGAGGTTGATATTGTCGCTTATTTAAATTGGGGCGAGAAAGAAGAAATTCAAACAGCCTTATTGAAAGGAGCGAATGTCAATCAAAACGGCTTGGGGGGTTTTAATCCCGAAGCTTTAAGAGATAGTAAGTATAAGGCTTTGAGTGTCTGCGTGAGAGAAATAAGAGAAAATGGTCGGTCGTTTACATTCAATAGAAATTGGATGGATGGATTAAGAGTGGAAGACGGCGACCTTTTGTATGATGCGGTTGATGAATTAGTAAATCCTAAAAAAAAATTACAGAACGAAAGCGGATCAAAGCAGAGCTTGCCGGAGAATTAAGTTTGTCGCCGGAATTGATAATGGAAATGTTGAGCCGTGAATACGGCTGGTTGCCAAGTGAAATAAGAAAAGAAAAGGTCGATGACATTATAAGCTATTTGGAAATAATCAGCCTAAGAAATGAAATAAACAATAATAAATATGGCCGATAGCCGAGAACTACAAATAATATTAAATGCTAAGGACAATGCCACAAAAGAAATGGCAAGAGTTACTGATGCCCTGAAAAATGTAGATGGAGCGGTGAAAAATACTTCTTCATCTTTTGGTGGTATGACCATGGCGGTTGCGGCCGGTAATTTTGTTTATAACACTTTGGCTGGATTAGTGACAAAGGTGGCCAGCGGAATGACTGGACTTATATCGGAAAGCATAGAGTTGAGCGGTAAACTGGATCAATCAAGAGCAGTTATTTATAAGCTTGGTGAAAATAATAGTTGGACAAAAAAACAAATTGATAGCTTGGTGGCAAGTATACGTTTGGAAAATAAGGATATGCTGACAGCGATTGAACTGACCAAAACAGCCATAATGACTAGAATGAGTGAATCTCAAGCACTGGAAATCGTGGCCAAAGGTCGTGATGTTGCCGCCGCATCAAACCGCAATTCAAATGATGCAATAAAAGCGATGATGGAATCAATCGTTAAATTAAGGCCGGAGCTGTTGAGTGAATATGGCATAGAAATAAATCTCGTGAAAGTATATCAGGATTTTGCCAAGGCGATGAATATCAAAACTAGCGAAATGACTTATGCCCAAAAAACGCAAGCCATGTATAACGCAGTTGTCGGAGAGGCAACAAGGATGCAAGGAGCTTATCACGAATCATTGTCCAGCTGGTTCAAGCTTTCTAATTCGTTAAAGGACGGTTTAATTAATATAAAATTGATAATTGGTGAATTGTTAGATGATGCTATGGGGCCGATAATTAAATATACCTATGATGCGGTTAATTCTTTTAAAAATTGGGCTTTTACGAGCGAGAATGAAGTAAATCCGAAGTTAAAAGAAATCGCCAAGGTTATCGGCGAGGTGGTTATGATAGCATTCAAGACTTTGATAGAGGTGGTTAAGGGAATTGTTGATGCGTTCAAGCTGTTTACTAATTGGATCAGAGAATCGATAGAATGGATCGGAAAGCACAAGACATTATTGGAGATGTTCAGAACTGCTTGGGATAATGTCGCTTTGGTATTTAGAGAAAATTTGCAACCAGCTTTGGAAAGATTATGGGTGGCACTCCAACCGCTATTGCCTTATCTTGAGGTGCTGGCAAAAGTAATCGGCACAGTGTTGCTTGTGGCTTTAGTGGCGGTAGCAAAAATATTGGAAGTATCTCTAATAGTGGCAATGCAAGTGCTGACAAATATATTGGATGCAATGACGGCCGTGGTTAAGGCTGTATCGTCGGCTTGGGAGTATACGGTAAATATTTTTAAACAAGCGGTAGATTGGGCGCAGAAACTTATTGATAAACTAAATCAACTGAACATAGTACAAGGAGCTAAGAATGCCATTGGCGGAGCTTTTACAAGCGTTAGCAACTTTATTACTGGCAAGAAGGCTGGTGGTGGGTCAGTATCTGCGGGCGGTTCATATCTTGTCGGCGAAGAAGGACCCGAGTTATTCACGCCAAATGCCAATGGGAATATTACGCCAAATAACAAGTTAATGGGTAATTCGGTGAATATTTATATAAGCGGTAACACCTTATTGGATGGTAGATCGGCGGAAAAGATAGGTGATCTGATTATTAAAAAGCTAAAGATGAGCAATGCTCTCGGGTAGTTATGAATCTGATTGTAAAAATAAACAACATAAATAGAACAGGGTTGATTCAGTGGAATAGTTTTGAGATTGAAGACAATATCAACTATCAGCCAAATACTTTGATGTTTAAGATTAGGGTTTATGGGAGCCAAACCTATAAACCTGAAATAAATGATGTAATCGAGGTGATAGATCAAACAGAAAAGATATTCGCTGGAACGGTTATCAGCGTGAAGACTGAATCAGATGCTGGAGTAGTAAGTTATTTGGTGACGGCAAAAGATTTCACTTGGGAGTTGGATAAGGTTTTGGTGACTGATCGCTATTCAAATAAAACCATAAATCAGATTATCAGCGAGATTGTGGCAAATTATTTGCCAGCGAGCGGAATCACCACCAATCATGTTAATTGCTCGGTTGAGATTTCGACAGTTGCATTTGCCAGTTTGCCGATAAGCAAATGTCTGCAACAACTGGCAGAGCTAGTTAATTTCAGTTGGTATATTGACTACGATAAAGACATCCATTTTTTTGCAAAAAACGAAGAAGTGGCTCCGTTCGGACTGAGCGATGATTCGAGTAGTTTTGTCAGAGATAGTTTGGAAGTTGAGAACGATTTGAGTCAGCTAAGAAACAGAGTCACCATAAGAGGGGCGGAAAAAGTATCAAACAGGACAAGGGCGCAAGAGCATACTGGTGATGGGATTAAAAAAACTTTTTATACAAACTATAAATATGCTAGCAAACCTACGGTGACAGTTGGCGGAGTAACGCAGACGGTCGGGGTGGAAAATATTGATAGCGAGGGTGCTTTCAGTTGTTTTTGGGATTATAACCAGAAATATATCCGTTGGCTAACTCCACCGACAAATGGATCGGCAATTGTGATAACCGGATACCCGTTAATTCCGATAATCGTTCGGGTTGAAGATCCGGTAAGTATTAGCAATTATGGAGTATTTGAGTTTAAAAAGGTCGATAAAAGCATAAAAAGCACAGAGGAGGCGAGAAAATACGCTGAAGCTCAGCTGTCTGCTTATGGAAATAGTGTTCGTGAAGGGATGTTTCGGACTTATCAGAGTGGTCTTAAATCAGGTCAAACGATCAGCATAAACCTAAGCAGTCGTGGATTAAATGAAAGTTTTTTGATAATGAGGGT
>JAKPVM010000184.1 GCA_029572555.1 Verrucomicrobiota bacterium
ATAATGTCACCTCTTACGAGGTTCTTTTGTGATGCCAGCATTCTTGCTGGCATTTTAAAACTCCGAAGGAGTGACAGGATTATAGCATAGACATTAACACAGAGGAAAACCCCGTTAGGGGTGTCAGAGCAATAATTGAGAATCTAATAATGGCTCTGTCACCGCTGTGGGCGGTTTATGATGTTTTTGTATTCCGTTTGCTATAATAATGCCACCCGCTTTTGCAGGTTTTGAAATGTGTTTATATCATTTTTACAATCATTAAAAAACATTCACACAAGATATATCAAGTGATTAAAAAGATTAAATTAACAACGATATACAGTATAAAATCTTGTCTCTTGTGTCTTGTTTATCTTGTATCTTGTATCTTGTAAAATATCCTGTATATCCCTGTTAAAATAAAAAAACCCTGTAAATCTTATGTCTCCATTTTGCCCCTACAGGCAGGAATCCCTGTGCTACACTACTATTAGACCGCCGGCAAAGGTGCTGGCGCCAGATTATGAGCTACAACATTAATCCAGACTCAAAGGTTTGAATTATTTTTAGTCTTTTCAAGTCTAATGGTTAGTGATAGTATTTACCGGTTATTAGTTTAAAAATTTGAATGGAAAAAATATGAAACAGATTAATTCGTTAATTGGCGGTTTAGTTGCTCTGGCAACTGCAACAACAGTTGCGCAGGCAGTGGTCACAATTCCCGACGAATATAAAACCGGCGGGTTTGCTATAGGGTGTCAGGCTTATACGTTCAATCGTTTTACTGCTTTTGAAGCGATTGAAAAGACAGCGGAAGCCGGCGGAAAAGTAATTGAATTTTTCCCGGGCCAACGGCTGAGTAAAGAAGACCCAAATTTAAAAGTCGACCATAACGCCCCCGATGAGGTTGTCGCAAAATTGAAAGAAAAACTTGCAAAACACCACATCAAAGCGGTGAATTACGGCGTTGTTGGGATTCCAAAGGATGAAGCAGGCGCCCGCAAGGTGTTTGAGTTTGCTAAAAAACTCGGTATCCGCGCAATCACCACTGAATCAACAGACGCTATCGATACCATAGAGAAACTCGTTAAAGAGTATGATATTATGGTCGGTTATCATAACCATCCGCGCCAACCGAACAATCCGAATTATAAAGTCTGGGATCCAAATTACATTGCCGAACTTGTAAAAGGGCATGATTCGAGAATCGGTTCAGCCGCTGACACCGGACACTGGCTGAGGTCTAATCTCAAACCGGTAGAATGCCTCAGGATACTTAAAGGCAGACTTATAAGCGTGCACCTTAAAGATTTGAATCAGATGGGACAGGGCGCGCATGATGTTCCGTATGGCGAAGGCGTTGCCGATATCAAAGCTATACTTGATGAACTAAAAGCGCAGAATTTCCAGGGTAATATCTCAATTGAATATGAATATCATTGGGATAACAATGTTCCCGAGGTGAAGAAATGCATTGACTTTGTCCGTGAATACGGTTCAAAGTAAAATTCATAGTCTGGTCTAAATCAAAGGCTGCGTTGGGGCAGCCTTTTTTATTTTCCAATCCTTGCGCAAAGATAGGAAAACAGTTTATCATTTTTCTATGTATGGGAGTTATATGTAATTTTTTTAAAAAAATCGGGGTGATAGGGGAATTCGTTAAATTCGCCCATACGGTTTTTGCATTACCGTTTGCGCTATCGGCAATGATGGTTGCATCTCGGGAAAATCGAGGATTTCCCGGTTGGCGAACGTTCTTATTAATTTTAGGCGCTATGGTTTGCGCCCGAACCTGCGCAATGAGTTTTAACAGGGTAGCGGATAGGAAGTTTGATGCATTAAACCCTCGGACTGCCAATAGACCCCTTCCCGCAGGAAAAATTTCTTACTCCGCCGCCGTTGGATTATGGATTGTATCAGGTGTAGGTTTGATAGTATGCGCTTATTTTCTTAACGACATCTGTTTTTATCTCTCTCCTGTGGCTTTATTTGTAATCTGTTTTTATTCTATGACAAAGCGGTTCTCTAATTATACGCATTTTTATCTTGGGTTATCACTCTCACTCGCGCCGATAGGAGCCTGGCTTGCAGTCAAGGGGACATCGCTTGATGTGCAGGATATTTTTGGAATGATACTAATTGCACCTGCTGTGGTTTTCTGGCTTGTTGGTTTTGATATTATTTATGCCCTTCAAGATTATGACTTTGATAAGGCTTATGGTTTGCGTTCGCTCGTCGTTGCATGGGGACCAAAAAATGCACTCACAGTCTCTTTCCTATCTCATATGTTAATGTGGACATTTCTTTGTCTGTTCGGGTTGGTTTTTAAATTCAGATTTGTCTATTTCGGGGGTATGTTGATAATCCTTGTCTGTTTAATAATGGAACATTTTCTGGCAAGGAGACGGACAATTTATTGGATAAATATTGCCTTTTTCCGTCTTAATTCATTAGTCAGTGTTGTTTTTTTTGTCATAGTAGCGGCAGAGGTAATATTTCAGAGTGGATTTAAGTTTCAGGTGCAAAAATGAAAGCGATAAAATATCTAATGGTTGCAACCTTACAATTGGCGCTTGCAGGAATTATCTTTATGCCTTTAACAGGAGGGACTGCAAGTCCATATCAAAAATATAAAAATGGACCGCCATCGGACGAAAATTTTTTCCCGATTGGCGTCTGGTTGCAAAACCCGTCTCGCGCCGAAGAATATAAAGCCATTGGGATTAATTTTTATATCGGTTTATGGAACGGTCCAACTGAAAAACAGTTAGCCGATTTGAAAAAGTCGGGTATGAAGGTGATTTGCGAACAAGACGAAGTCGGATTAAAACACCTTGACGACCCAATCATTATCGGTTGGATGCATAACGATGAACCGGATAACGCGCAACCGACAGGGAAAGGTTATGGTCCCCCCATTCCACCTAAGAAGATTATCGATGATTATTATAAGATACGAAAAAATGACGAAAGCCGACCTGTGGTCTTAAATCTTGGACAGGGCGTAGCCTGGGACAATTACATAGGACGCGGAGTAAGGAGAAATCACCCCGAAGATTATCCCGAATATATAAAAGGCTGTGATATTGTTTCTTTTGATATTTACCCGGCAACGCATTCATCAAAAGAGGTAGCAGGCAACCTATGGTATGTTGCGCAAGGTGTGCAAAGACTCGTTGATTGGTCAAAAGGGGAAAAAATCGTCTGGAATTGCATTGAATGCACACAGATTAGCAACCCGAACAGAAAACCTACACCCGAAGAAGTTCGTTCTGAGGTCTGGATGTCCATAATTCATCACTCGCGCGGTATAATTTATTTTGTTCATCAATGGCAACCCAGGTTCATCGAGGCTGGATTGCTTACCGATAAAGAAATGGCTAATGCAGTGAAAAACATAAACAGCCAAATTCACGAACTTGCGCCTGTTTTGAACAGCGCGGATGTGGATAACGTTGTTACTGTTGATTATGTTCCGCAAGATGCGCCAGTAGCGGTTTTGACAAAACGTTATAAAGGGAATCTTTACATACTTTCAGTTGCGATGCGCAAAGTAACAACCAAAGCGGTTTTCAAAATAAAACCTGAAATCTCTGGTACAGTTGAGGCTTTATACGAAGGCAGAAATATACAGATAAAAAGCGGAACGTTTGAAGATAGTTTCGTCCCCTACGGTGTTCATTTATACAGAATTAAAGAGTAAAGATTACAGTCGGTCGTTATAAACACAAATTTTGTTGTTCATTATAGATAATAAAAAGTAATACGGACTTCGCGATAATCTTCGCCAATCATTCGGCGCATATCTGCGGGCCATTTCTCAAATGGTGCAGGGTCTTCGATTGCCTTCCTGCATAATACTGTAAGAAGTTCACCCACATTTGATTCCGCAATTTTCAAGTCAGTAACCCTGCCGTCATAATGCAAACGAAAATCAACTACTACCTTTCCACGACGGTCTCCGGTGAACCTTGAATTTTCAAGCAGGTCATACCAGCGCTGTTGAATTGCATAAAACACTGAGGAATCATAAGCGCCGAAAGGCGTTGCTTTTGCGTCGATGGAGGCTTCCAGAGCGTATCGTTTTACTCCGCCTTCCTGTTTCATTTTTTCGCCTGCGATTGTCCCGCCTTGTTGTCTGGAGCGGGCTTCTGCAAGGGTCAATGGACGATTTTGCGGTTTCTGTGTTGGACCTGTTTGAGGTTCTGATTCATCAGACGGCAAACCCGGTTGAAGTGGTTCAGGTTTTCTTTGATTGGTATCGCCCGGTTCTTGTTTTACAAAATTTTCAGCGGTCGGTTTTTTGGAAGCAATTTGTTTCTCTTGATTTTGCGGCTTTGTCTGTGGCAATGGCTGCAAAGGTTGTGGTTGCTTTTTTTCCGCAGGCTTAGTTATCTCCGGTTTTGGCTCAGGAACAGGTTGCGGTTTTGGCTCAGGTTTAAATTCCGGCTTTACCGGCTTAGGGATGTCAGCGGTTTGCATTACTTTATCTTGTTTGCCATCAATTTTAGGTTTATCTGTGTCTTTATCTGTCTTTGGATTTGCAGCAACGGAATCTTTATCCGAATAGAATTTGGCGTTTTTTGGCGGTTCAGTTGCGGCTTGTGATGGCGGTACTGAAACAAAGAGCAATGGCGGTTCTGTGAGCGTTTGTTTGTTTTGTGGCGGAGGTGTGACCTTATTTTGCAATTTTTGCAAGAATGCCAATTTATCATTTAAATATTTTGCCGGGTTAAAGTTAAATTGATGTTTACTCGCTGGAAAAAACAGTTGCAAAATTTTTTCTTGTCCACGCCAGTTAAGTTTTTTTAATTCGCCATAAGAAAGATAAACCGCGCCGTGAATAGCAGCTGAAAGCACAAATGCCACAACCATCTGCTTTTCAATCCACCGTTTATATATAGTGTATATGCGCGTATAATCCATCTTTTATAAGAATGCACCAATTTTAACAAATCAGCAATAGATAATAAGGAATTATTCCGCTCATCACACAGCCGATTTGCAATTTTTATATGCCTGAAAAATTATTGAATTGGTAGAAGGCGATTTATTTGATAATTAAAACGTATGGACAGGATTGAAGAGAACAACTGGCGACAGATTGAAGACCTGAACCAGCGCGGGATGCAGATGCTTAGCGTTATTGACCTTATTTTAGCTGGTACTGTTGATATTAACGTCGCGGCTTTTGTTTGCGAGAAGATGTCGCGAGGCTCTTCAATCTTAACCGCTGCTAAACCCGGTGGTGCTGGTAAAACAACGGTTATGGCTGCCTTTTTAGGTTTCATTCCGCCCGGGACTTCAATAATTACTGTCTCGAATCCTTCAATACTCAATCCGAACAATCCCTGCCACGTTGCACCTGAATATCTTTTAGTTCACGAAATTGGTTCAGGCTATTACTATGGTTATATATGGGGCGAAGATGTGAAGAGATATTTTTCATTAATCAAACCGGGCAGGAGTATAGCATCTAATCTTCATTGCGATACTATTGAAGAACTGATAGCGGTATTAAATGGTCAATTAGCCGTTCCGTTAGAATTGATTCAGAAGGTCGACCTTTTGCTTTTTATCTCAATCAGCGGTTCGTTTATGAAGATGAAAAGGCGGGTTTCAAGAGTATATGAATCAACAAGCGTAAATCATAGGCTTGTTTTCTCTCACAATCCGAAGAACGATAATTTCGAATGTAATGAAAACAATATATTTTCCGACAAGGTAAAGCAGATGCGCGCTTTTTTAGAACAGCTTGTTCAACAACGGGAGTTTGAGTATCGGGCGGTGCGTAGGCGGTTTTTAGAGTTTTATCCAAATCTTATAAAGCCATAATCAAATGAAACACAATTGCCACAAAACCAGTGAAAAACCAGCTGTGCTCGGAATAGAAGGCGGCGGGACAAAAACAGTCGTTATTTATGACGATTTTGAAAATGTCCAACAGGCTGAATTTCCGCCGGGCAATGTAAGATTGTTAAATGATAACCAGATTGAGGCATTGATTTCTGAGATACATAGCAAATTCAGCATGGCAAAGGTTGTGGTTGCCGGTATGGCAGGGGCAAGAACTGAACGAGATTTTAACAGAATTGAACGCGCCTTGAAACGGTTCTGGAAAAATGCCGTTTGCATTGCAACAAATGACCTTGAAACTGGCTTAAATAGCGCACCTGATGATGAACATTCCGTCCGTATCCTTGTTATTGCCGGAACGGGGGCTTGTGTCTACGGGAAATCGCCAAACGGAAAGAGCGTCAAAGTCAACGGCTGGGGACATTTGCTCGGCGATAGAGGCAGCGGCTACTAT
>JAKPVM010000203.1 GCA_029572555.1 Verrucomicrobiota bacterium
GAACAATCTGACCACCCCTGCCCGCTTTGAGCTCAATATTATGAATCGACATCCCAACCGGAATATTCTTTAATGGAAGTGCATTCCCAATCTCAGGGGGAGCATCCGGACTGCTCATCAATTTAGCCCCAACCTTTAGCCCTTCAGGTGCTATAATATAACTTTTTTCGCCGTCTTTGTACTTCAACAATGCCAGTCTGGCAGAACGACAGGGGGCATATTCAATAGCCTCTACTACCGCCTCAATACCCAACTTGTCGCGTTTAAAATCAACTATGCGAATCTTCTGTTTATGCCCGCCGCCTATACCGCGTGCTGTAACCCGTCCATAACTGTTGCGTCCGCCGGATTTTTTCTTTGTTATGATAAGACTTTTTTCCGGCTTTGTCTTGGTAATCTCCTCAAAGGACGCAATCGTCATAAAGCGCCTTGACGGTGTATGTGGTTTATAAGTTTTGACAGCCATAAATTTTCTCCATTATGTTAATACAATCTTGTCGCCTTCTTTTAGTGTAACAATAGCCTTTTTCCAATCAGGGGATTTTCCTGCTTGCGTTGTATATTGACGGCGAGCCTTCCCCCGGACATTCAGGGTGTTAATTTTGACGACTTTAACTTTAAATACATCTTCAACTGCTTTTTTAATCTGATATTTATTTGCCCGCCTATCAACCATTAGTGTATATTGGTTGTTTGAGTCGGTCTGTCGGGTGCCTTTTTCAGTTAAACGCGCAGTCTTTATAATTTCAAAAGAGTTCATACAGCAGCCTTCTCTTTCCGTTCTATCAATCGTTCTTCTACAACCTCAAACGCCTTTTTTGTAAAAACCAATTTATCATATTTAAGCGCTTGATAAGTATTTAAATCTTTTGCCGTGGTTAATTCCACGCCCGGAACATTTCTTGAGGCAAGCATTAGATTTTTATTCGCTGCCTCTGTTACAATAAGCAGAGTGCAATTTAAATCCAGCGCTTTCAAAATTGAAACAAAATCCTTTGTCTTTGGAGAAGAAACCGCTATATCTTCCACTATTACAACATCGCTTGCTTTAATTCTATCACTTAAGACTTTCCTTAAAGCCAATAATTTTGTTTTAGCATTTATTTTGACGCTAAAATCGCGTGGTTTTGGACCAAACACAACACCACCACCACGCCATAATGGGGACTGAAACGAACCAGCGCGGGCGCGACCTGTTCCCTTTTGCCGCCACGGTTTTTTACCAGTGCCGGTAACTTCTCCCATAGTTTTTGTGCACGCAGTTCCCATCCGTTGATTAGCCAGATAAGCCACAACAACATCGTGAACAGTTTGAGAACCGCTATTATCAGCGATAATCTCAAAACGAACTTCTTGTTCGCTTGTCTGTTTACCATTTAAATCTTTAACCGCAACTTTCATCTCTCATCACCTCTACTTTTTGGCGGCTACTTTTGCCTTTGACGCCTTTACAGGCTGCTGAGCCTTTCTCTTTGGTGTGCCTTTTGGTTTCTTTTTACTTTCGCGGATTATTACATAATCCCCTTCGGAACCGGGCATTGAACCTTTTATCAACAAGATGTTGTCATCTTCCAAAACCTGAACAACTTCCAGATTTTGCACTGTTCGATTAACCTGTCCCATGTGTCCGGGCATTTTCATACCCCTTCGGACTGTGCCCGGAAACAGACGTTGTCCAATTGCGCCTGCTCGGCGATGCCACCCTTTTGAACCGTGGGATAAATCGCCACCGCTAAAACCGTGTCGTTTAACAACGCCTTCAAAGCCACGTCCCTTTGTAACGCCAATGCAATCCACAAAATCGCCCGGTGCAAAAACCTTTGCCCCGATAACATCTCCCGGTTTAACGGTTAATGTAAAGTTTCTAAATTCCTTAATCTTTTTAACCGGTGCGCCATTATACTTTTCTATATGCCCCAACAATGGTTTATTGAGACGGCTTTTCTTTTGCGAATCAAAACCCAATTGAACAGCATTGTAACCGTCTGTCTCAGTGGTTTTACATTGCAGGACGTAATTTGGTCCGGCGCAAATCACTGTTACAGGCACTACATTACCCTCGGCGTCATAGACGCGTGTATGCCCCAATTTTTTTCCAATCAAACCTATCATAAACAAGCAAAGTTATATTTTAATAGCAATGTCAATACCCGCAGGTAAATTTAATTTTTTAAGTTCATCAATTGTCTTTGCCGAAGGGTCAATTATGTACAACAACCGCTTATGTGTACGTTGTTCAAACGTCTCCATTGACTTCTTATCAGCGTGGGGCGAACGATGAACTGTGTATCGTTCAACGCGAGTCGGCAAAGGTATCGGTCCGGATAACCGCGAACCCGTCCGTTTGACTGTCTCTACAAGTTCATTCACACATCGGTCAATCAACCGGTGGTCGTAAGCTTTTAATTTAATTCTAATTCGTTGAGTAGCCATAAAATTTTATGTCCTCGCTGCTGGCTTCCCGGCCGCAAGGTCAAGAAGCATATTTTGTATATTAACAGGCACAGGGTCAAACCGCAATGGTTCCATTGAATAAGATGCCCGTCCTTTTGAGAGCGACCTTATTGCGGTTGCATAGCCAAACATCTCCGCAAGTGGAACCTCTGCATTGACAACAACAAGGTTGTCTTTAACCTCTATGCCCGTAATTCTACCACGCCTTCTATTAAGGTCGCCAAGTAAATCGCCTTGATATTCGTCCGGTGTGGTCAATTCAACCTTCATTATCGGTTCTAATATAACCGGAGAGCCTTTTTTAACGGCGTCTTTTAGCGCAAAAATCCCTGCCATTTTAAACGCTAATTCGCTGGAGTCAACTTCGTGATATGAACCATCAACAATTTCTACTATAAGGTCAATCACTTCATAGCCTGCATATACCCCGCTTTTTGCAGCTTCAAGTATTCCATCTTCAATCGCAGGGATATACTCTTTTGGCACAATTCCGCCAACAATCTTATTCACGATTTTAAGGCCGTGCCCTCGCTCATTTGGCATAACATTTATAACAGCATGCCCATATTGACCGCGACCGCCTGATTGGCGAATAAATTTGCCTTCGCCCTCAGCTGGCTTTGTAATCGTCTCGCGATATGCAATCTGCGGCGCACCGGCGCTTGCCTCAACGTTAAATTCTCTGAATAGCCTGTCTCGAATTATTTCAAGATGAAGTTCACCCATCCCTGCAATAATAAGCTGCCCGGTCTCTTCGTTTGTATATACGCGGAATGTCGGATCTTCTTCGGCAAGTCTCTGCAAGCCTTCACTCAATTTCTCTCTATCTGCCTTTGTTTTAGGCTCAACAGCCATTGAGATAACTGGCTCCGGGAAAGTAGGTGGCTCAAGGGTAATCGCATAATCTTCGTCGCAAAGCGTATCACCCGTGCTTATATTTTTAAGTCCAACAAGCGCCGCAATGTCGCCGGCATAAACTTTACCAACATCAATTCGCTCATCAGCCTGAATTATCATCAAACGATTCACACGATCGCGCTTTCTTGTGCGTGGATTGTAAATAATATCACCCTTCTTAAGTTGCCCACTGTAAACACGGAAAAACACAAGTTTTCCAGCATAAGGGTCTGTCCAGAGTTTAAAAGCAAGCGAACAGAATGGGGCATTATCGCTTGAATAAACTTCCACAACATCCCCGGTTTCTGGGTTCTGACCTGTTGCAGGCGGAACGTCAAGCGGAGACGGTAGATAATCAATCACCGCGTCTATTAATGGATGAACGGCGCGCTTTTTAAATGCTGAACCGCATAAAACGGGCACAAATTCAAGCTTGCAGGTTAGCCGTCTGATTGCTGCTTTTAGAACCGACGGCGGCACAGGTTTGTCTTCAATAACAAGTTCTGCCACCTCATCATCTTTGTTCGCAACCGCATTGATTAACTCAGTAAGCAAATCTTGAACCTCGCCCTTTAAACTATCGGGAATTTCAGTAACTTGAAACATCATCCCGAACTCGTCCTCGCTGTCATAAATTATCGCCTTTTGATTGATAATATCCACAACACCGATAAAATCATCTTCCTTGCCGATGGGAAGTTGTATAGGATGAATATTCGGGTCAAGTTTTTTACGCATCTCTTCAACAACCCGATTAAAATCTGCCCCAACCCTATCCATTTTGTTGATAAAGGCAATCCTTGGGACGCGATATTTAGTTGCTTGACGCCATACAGTTTCAGACTGCGGCTGAACACCGCCTACCCCACAAAATACTGCTATTGCGCCATCAAGAACGCGCATTGAACGTTCAACTTCAGCGGTAAAATCAACATGACCCGGGGTATCAATGACGTTAATTCGATGAGGAATCCCTGTAAAGAGTTTTACACAACCATCTTCTTTAGGGGTCCAGTAACAGGTGGTAGCGGCCGAAGTAATTGTAATACCACGTTCCCGTTCCTGTTCCATCCAATCCGTTACTGTGTTTCCATCATCAACATCGCCCATCCGATGTATAAGCCCGGTATAAAACAATATACGTTCGGTCGTAGTCGTCTTACCAGCGTCAATGTGCGCAGCGATACCGATATTGCGCGTACACTCTAACGTGTACTGCCGGTCAGGCGAATTTACCGTTTTATTTTCCACAACTGTTTCCATTTCAAAATTCATATTTTAGACTAAAAATGCCCCGATTAACAAACAACTTTCTGGGGCATTTTAAAAACACCAGTTTACCAGCGGAAGTGCGCAAATGCCTTATTGGCTTGTGCCATTTTATGAACTTCATCTCGTTTCTTAATGGCATTGCCCTGTCCGTTGTAAGCCTCAATAATTTCCGCAGCAAGCGAGTCCTTCATCTGGTTACCTTTTCTTGCATCGGCAAGACTCACAATCCATCGCAACGCAAGCGAAAGCTGTCTATCTGGCGGAACTTCCATTGGCACCTGATAAGTTGCACCGCCGACACGACGCGATTTAACTTCAAGACGCGGTTTGATATTTTCCACCGCCTTCTGTAAAACTTCAAGCGGATTGTTCCGCGGATATTTTTGAGAAATTATATCCAGCGCGCCATAAACAATCTTTTGAGCAATAGTTTTCTGTCCCCATTTCATCACAGTATTAATTAAACGGGTAATCAATATACTGTGATATTTATTATCCTCAACAACTTCTCGTTTTTCTGCTCTGCGACGTCTCATACAAAATTCCCTTTAATTATTTGGCTGCATTTGTTGCTGCTGCGGCTGCTTTCCTGTCTTTCGGTTGTTTGACACCATATTTTGACCTGCTTACGCGACGTTTTTCTACGCCTGCGCAGTCAAGCACTCCACGAACAATGTGGTAGCGAACCCCCGGCAGGTCTTTTACACGACCACCGCGAACAAGCACTATAGAGTGCTCTTGTAAATTATGTCCTTCGTCAGGAATATACGCGATTACCTCATAGCCATTTGTCAATCGCACTTTGGCAACCTTACGCATAGCTGAGTTTGGTTTTTTCGGCGTTCTCGTCATTACTTGCAAGCATACGCCACGTCTGTATGGCGCGCCTTGTAATGCTGGAGCCTTTGATTTCTTGCGCAATTTCTCGCGTCCTTTTCGGACTAATTGATTAATCGTTGGCATTGCCTTATTTTATCTTTTTATCTAACTATTGCATAATTGCAACAGGGAAGAATGAAAGTATCATATTAAAAAATAGTTGCAACAAAATTTTTAAAAATTTTATTAACTACCTGTTGCGCTTATAGCTGATTGTTGTTCTTCTTGTTGAAATCCTGTTTCAACAAGTGGTTTTACGTAAATTTTCCGATGTTTAATAAATCCTGTCCCAGCAGGAATTATATGACCAATAATTACGTTTTCCTTAAAACCTTTTAAAAGATCCATTCTACTTAATGTTGCTGCTTCTGTCAAGATTCTTGTTGTGTCCTGGAACGATGCAGCGCTTAAAAAGCTATCGGTCTCAAGAGATGCCTTTGTTATTCCGAGTAATACCGGCTGTGCTTCTGCCGGCTTGCCACCCATCTTGACCACTCTTTGATTTTCAACTTCAAAATCAATTTTATTCACCTGCTCGCCCCACAAGAATTGAGTATCTCCGGGTTCTACAATACGAACTTTTCGCAACATCTGGCGAACAATAATTTCAACATGCTTATCATTAATGGTTACGCCTTGGAGTCTGTAGACTTCCTGAACTTCACTCACAAGATATTCCTGCAATTCTTGAGGTCCACAAACTTCAAGTATTTCGTGTGGGTCAATCGGGCCTTCGCAAAGTTGTTGACCCTTCTTGACATAATCACCATTGAACGGAATCACGTGCTTGCTAACAGGAAGTTCGTGTTCCTCGGTTATACCGGTACGTTCATCGCGTATAATTATCTTTCGTTTGCCACGAACAATCGGACCAAACTCAACTCTGCCATCAATCTTAGAAATTTCTGCGGCATCCTTTGGACGTCTGGCTTCAAATAATTCAGCAACGCGCGGCAAACCGCCAGTGATATCCTTGGTTTTTAAGGTCTGACGCGGCGTTTTAGCAATTATTGTTCCAGCCGATAAATAATCCTTGTCATTAACCATCAGATAAGCACCGGCAGAAATCGGATAACTCTCAAGTTCCTCTTCGTTATCATCAAGAATTGCAATTCGAGGATGTAAATCTTCCTTGTGTTCAATAATAACCATTGCTTCTTTTCCAGAAACAGGGTCTACCTCGTATTTGACCGTTGCTTCTTCAATGATATCGATGAATTTAACTTGACCGGCTTTTTCAGAAATAATTGGAACACTATAAGGATCCCATGCCGCAATTAATTGTCCTTCTATTTTTTCTTTTGTCTTCTCATCTGTCGTATAACCGCGAAACTTTTCGCCATCTTTTATAAACAATACTGCACCTGTTGTTAGCGGGTGGATCTCAAGTTCTTCTTCATTATCACCGATAATCGAAACACTCGCGTTTTTGTTTAGAACAACAAAGTTCCCGTCTTCAAGTTCTACGCATCTAATATCGTTATAGCGGACAATGCCGGAATTTTTAGATATTATCTGCGGTGTACGATAAGTTTGAGATGCAGTGCCACCGATGTGAAAGGTTCTCATCGTAAGTTGCGTACCGGGTTCTCCAATTGATTGCGCAGCAATAATACCTACCGCTTCGCCGTGCTCAACCATTTTCCCTGTGGCAAGGTTTCTGCCATAACATTTTGCACAAACACCATTCCTGCTCTCGCAGGTTAACACCGAACGAACCTTTATTTTTATTATTTCGCTTTTTTCCAATTTCTTAGCGACTTCTTCGGTTATCTCTTCATTTGCCTTGACAATAAATTCTTTTGAATTGCTCGGGTTTACAATATCATCGGCGGCAAATCTTCCAATAATCCGTTCACTAAGTTTTACAACTTCTTCTTCGCTCTCAAAAATGGCTTCAATCCAGATACCATTTGTAGTTCCGCAATCTTCCTCACGAATAATTACGTCCTGTGAAACATCAACAAGCTTTCTGGTCATATATCCTGAGTCTGCTGTCTTTAATGCAGTATCAGCAAGACCCTTGCGGGCGCCGTGCGTTGAAATGAAGTATTCGGCAACCGTAAGTCCTTCTCTAAAGTTTGATAGAATCGGCTTTTCAATAATATCACCGGAAGGCTTTGCCATTAGACCTCTTAAACCCGCAAGCTGACGCACCTGTTGTTTATTTCCACGAGCACCAGAATCCACCATCAGCCAGATAGGATTGTACTCCTTCTTGCCCATATTCTGTTCAAGCGTCTTGATAAGGACATTTTGAATCCTATCCGTACATTGAGTCCAGATGTCAACTATCTTATTGTATCGTTCTCCAGAAGTAATTAATCCGCGCCGATATTGCCGCTCAACAGCAGCAATCTGTTCATGGGCGTTGTTAATTTCCTTGCTCTTTTCCTTAGGAATAATTATATCCTCAACCCCGATAGAAACACCGGCATGGGTTGCTTCTCTAAAACCGATGTCTTTTAATTTGTCAAGCGTTTCAATTGTCTTGTCGTGTCCACAGGCTTTATAACAGTTCCAAATCATATCGCCTAATTGGCTCTTGCCAATCTGTCGGTTCCATAATCCTAATTCATCAGGCCAAACTTCGCTGAAAATTACCCTTCCCACAGTTGTTTCAATAACTTTTGATTTTGAGTCACCGTAAACGGTCTTCCTGCCATAGTCCGGGTTTGCAAGTAATACACGATCGTGAATTTTTAAAGCCCCTTCTTGATATGCAAAAATGACTTCGCCCTTAGAACCGAACAACATCAGTCGTTGCCCCTGTTTCTTTGGTGTCCTCGGCTCAGCAGTAAGATAATAACAACCCATTGTGATGTCCTGTGTCGGCGTCATAATCGGCTTGCCGCTTGATGGACTGAATACATTCAACGAAGACATAATCAACAATCGGGCTTCAAGTTGAGCCTCTATGGAAAGCGGAACGTGTACAGCCATCTGGTCGCCGTCAAAGTCTGCATTATATGCCGTGCAAACCAACGGGTGTATCCGAATTGCCTCACCTTCAATAAGAACGGGTTCAAACGCCTGTATTGAAAGTCTATGCAATGTTGGGGCGCGATTCAACAAAACCGGATGTCCTTTGGTTACCTCTTCCAGAATATCCCATACTTCCGTTGCTTGCCGTTCAATCATCTTCTTGGCAGAGCGAACTGTATGCACAAGCCCGCGCTCTTTTAACTTACGGATAATGAACGGTTCAAACAACACTAATGCCATTTTCTTAGGCAAACCGCACTGATGTAGTTTAAGTTCAGGTCCTATTACAATTACAGACCTACCTGAATAATCAACACGTTTGCCAAGAAGGTTCTGACGAAATCTTCCGCTCTTGCCTTTGAGCATATCGCTCAATGATTTTAGTGGACGGTTGCCGGTGCCAGTTACAGGTCTTCCATGACGTCCATTATCAAATAAGGCATCCACTGCTTCTTGCAGCATTCGCTTTTCATTGCGGATAATTACTTCCGGCGTCTTTAACTGCAAAAGGTTTTTAAGCCTGTTGTTGCGGTTAATTACCCGACGATAAAGGTCGTTTAAATCTGACGTTGCAAATCGTCCACCTTCCAGAGGAACTAATGGTCTTAAATCCGGGGGTATTACCGGCAAAATCGTCAAAATCATCCACTCCGGATGCACTCTTGATTGAACCAGAGCTTGCAGGAGTTTGATTCGCTTTGCGATTTTCTTCCTGACCTGTTTACTCTTGGTTTCTGTCATCTCTTCCTGCAACCTATTGACCTCAGCGCTGAGGTCAACCTTCATAAGGGCGTCTCGGACAGCTTCGGCGCCCATTTTAGCCACAAAGGCATCCGGACCATAGGTTTCACAGGCTTCGCGATATTCGTGTTCACTTAAAAGTTGGTGTAGTTTCAGCGGGGTGTTGCCCGGGTCAATTACCATATAATCTTCGTAATAAATAACCCGTTCAAGATTTCGGGCTGTCATATCAAGAACAAGCCCGATGCGCGAAGGCATACATTTAAAGAACCAGATATGGGATACCGGCACCGCAAGTTCAATATGCCCCATCCGTTCCCGCCTCACCCGCGACAGGGTCACCTCTACACCGCAACGGTCGCATACTACCCCACGATGTTTAATCTTTTTATATTTTCCGCAAGAACACTCCCAATCCTTAACAGGACCAAATATTCTCTCGCAAAACAGACCGCCTTTTTCCGGTTTAAAAGTGCGGTAATTTATAGTCTCGGGATTCTTTACCTCACCTTTCGACCAAGAACGAATAGTCTCGGGCGATGCAATTGCAATTGCTATAAACTCAATCTGGTTCACTTTGTCCAGACCAAGTAGCTCACGAGTTGCTTCTTTTGTATTCATTTTGACATTAAAAATCTAATAAATTATTAATTTATTTACACTGTGGTTATGGTTGTAGGTTTTAACGCTTCTTCTTCTGTGGCATAACCAATCTTAATATCCAGCCCCAGAGCCTGCATTTCTTTTACAAGAACATTAAAGGACTCTGGCACACCTGCTTCAAGACAGTTATCGCCTTTGACGATGCTCTCATAGATTCGCGTGCGCCCTTGAACATCATCAGACTTTACAGTCAACAGTTCTTGCAAGGAGTATGCGGCGCCATAAGCCTCCATTGCCCACACTTCCATTTCTCCAAAGCGCTGTCCACCATATTGAGCCTTGCCGCCAAGCGGTTGCTGCGTAACAAGTGAGTACGGACCGACTGCGCGTGCGTGAATCTTGTCGGCAACAAGATGCGCAAGCTTCATCATATATATATATCCGACCACAACTTCCTGGTCAAAAGGTTCACCTGTGCGTCCATCATAAACAATTGTCTTACCATGTGGTGGCAACTTTGCTTCTTCTAAATATTTGCGGATTTCCTCTTCTCTTATACCGTCAAATACCGGTGTCGCAAATTTTAAGCCCAACATTTGCGCAGCCCATCCGAGGTGTGTTTCCAATACCTGCCCAACATTCATACGGGAAGGCACGCCCAGCGGATTTAATACGATATCGACCGGCGTCCCATCAGCTAAAAATGGCATATCTTCCTCAGGAACAATCTTTGAAACAACACCCTTGTTTCCGTGACGTCCAGCCATCTTATCGCCAACTGACAATTTTCTCTTTGAAGCAATGTAGACCTTGACCGATTTAATTATTCCGGATTCAACTTCATCGCCAGATTCAGATCGCTCAAGTTCTTCTTCGTATTGCATCTCAAGTTCTTCAAACTTTCGTTTAAAACCTGTAATTATTTCATTGATTTTGTTGCGAATTGGCGAGGGGTCAATTTCTATCCTATCATATACCGAGGCAAGTTTCCGCAAAAGCGTTTTTGTAATCTTTTTATTGGCTGGGATAATGATTTCGCCGGTTTCTGAATTGACAACATCAAGCGGTATTTTTTCGCCCAATAATATATTGCTTAACGACTCAGTAAGTTGCTCGCTTAAATCTTCTTTCTTCTGTTTATATTCATCTTGAATCTGTTTACTTCCTCGAGATTTATCCCCTGTTTCTACTACCTTTCCATCCTCGCGTTCCTTTTTTGATGAAATTTTAACATCCATTACAATCCCATACGTGCCAGATGGAACTTTCAAAGAGGTGTCTTTTACATCTGCGGCTTTTTCGCCAAAGATTGCCCTTAACAAACGTTCCTCAGGTGCGAGTTCGGTTTCGCTCTTGGGTGTAATTTTACCCACAAGAATGTCGCCGGGTCTAACTTCGGCTCCGATACAGATTACGCCGTCAGGACCGAGATTCTTTAATGCTTCTTCACCAAGATTCGGTATATCCCGCGTTATTTCCTCAGGTCCAAGTTTTGTATCACGGGCAACAACCTCAAATTCTTCAATGTGGATTGAGGTGAAGACATCATCCTTTACAATTCTTTCACTAATAAGAACTGCGTCTTCAAAATTATAGCCGTTCCACGGCATAAAGGCGACCAATACATTGCGCCCAAGCGCAAGTTCACCTCCGCTCGTGCACGGACCATCGGCAATAACCTGCCCCTTTTTCACTTGTTCTCCTTTTCTAACAATCGCAACCTGGTTAATACATGTCCCATTGTTAGAACGTTGGAATTTTCTTAATTTATAAGTATAAATCCCACTTTGCGGGTCGTGTTTAAGTTTTTTCCTGCCTTCAGGCAACTTGCCGTCTTGTGTTATTATAATACAATCACCGGTAACAGATGCCACTTTCCCGGATTCATCAGCAACAACAACGGCTTTCGAATCCCGTGCTGCTCGCTCTTCCATACCAGTTCCTACTAATGGAGCACCGGTCACAAGAAGCGGCACAGCCTGACGTTGCATATTAGACCCCATTAACGCACGGTTAGCATCATCATGTTCAAGAAACGGCACCAAACTGGCGGCAATGGAAACAAGTTGCTTCGGAGATACGTCCATAAAGTGGACATCTTCCGGTTTCGCCGATATGAAATCACCCCTGAACCTGCAAAGCAAAGAGCCATTTAAAAATTTGCCTTTTTCGTCAAATGGTTCATTAGCCTGAACAATTACAAACTGCTCTTCGCGGTCTGCGGTAAGATACTCTATTTCTGCTGTAACTTTGCCTCCTTTAATAACCCGATAAGGAGTTTCTATAAAACCGAACTCGTTAATTCTTGCAAATGTAGACAGCGATGATATCAACCCAATGTTTGGTCCTTCAGGTGTCTCAATAGGACAAATTCTGCCATAGTGAGAGGGATGAACGTCTCTAACTTCGAAGCCGGCTCTATCTCGTGATAAACCACCGGGTCCGAGTGCAGAAAGCCTTCGTTTATGGGTTAATTCAGCCAGCGGATTAATCTGGTCCATAAACTGGGACAACTGACTGCGCCCAAAAAAGTCGCGTATAATAGCAGAAAGCGCCTTCGGGTTCACAAGCTTCTGTGGCGACATCTGGTCAAGTGTCTGATCAAACAACGTCATTCGCTCTTTAACAAGTCGTTCTGTCCTTGCCAAACCCACTCTGCACTGATTTGCTAATAGCTCGCCAACTGTCCTTACACGACGGTTGCCAAGGTGGTCAATATCATCAACATTCCCTTGATTTCTATGAATTCTTATCAAACTCTTAGTAGCAACAATTATGTCTTCTTTTCTAAGAATTCTGATATCATTATTATCTGGAAAACCAAGCTTCTGGTTAATCTTATATCTACCTACCTGTGTCAAATCATATCGTTTAGGATCAAAGAAAAGTCTTTTAATTAAAGACCTCGCGTTTGCAGGTGTAACAGGATCGCCCGGACGCAACCGTCTGTAAATATCCTTCAATGCATCTTCTTCATTCCGCGTGGGGTCTTTTTTAATGCATTTGATTATAAGCCCGTCGTCTTCGGTAATATCAACAACGCGAATCTTTTTTACGCCTGTCTCGGCAATCTGCCGAATGGTGGCTCTTGACAATGGTTCAAATGCCCTTGCTACTATTGTATCCGTACCCTCAACAACAATGTCTTCCACAAGGACTTTGTTCTCTATTTCGGGCATCTTTTCTGCCTTCTGGACAGGAATTTCCTCTATGTTGTAGAACAACTTTATCAGGTCTTCATCACTTCCACTGCCACGTTTCTTCTCATCATCAAGAAATGAAATTGCTCTAAAGAAGGTAGTTATTAAAAATTTTCTCCGTCTTTTCTTTCTATCAATATAAACATAAAGGAGGTCGTTTGTGTCAAATTGCGCCTCAAACCACGAACCACGGTCAGGAATAATTCTGAATGAATGCAAGACCTTACCATTGGGGTGGACTTCTGATTCAAAAGAAAGTCCGGGTGAACGATGCAATTGGCTAACGACAACCCGTTCTGCGCCATTAATTACAAAAGAACCCTGAGGCGTCATTAAGGGCATCTCACCCATAAAAACCTTTTCTTCCCTTGTACCTTTTTCGTCTGTTAGTCTGAACGTCACGTGCAGCGGTGCCCCATAAGTAGCACCTTCCCGCAAAGACTCTACCCAGCTAAGTTTCGGTTCTCCGACCTCGTAACTAACATAATCAAGGACAATTTTCCCATCATAACTCTGTATAGGGAAAACCTCCTTGAACACAGCCTCAAGACCGGTTAGTTTTCGCCTGTTAGGCGGAAGATCCATCTGTAAAAACTCTTTGAAAGAGTTTAATTGTATTTCAATCATATTCGGCGGAGCAACTACTTCTTTTATCCGACCGAAACTCTTACGTTCACTACTTTTTGCTGGCATTTTTAAAATTCTATCTTATATAGTAGCCTGTAAATTAAACAAAAATACAGCTTTGACCGTTAAACCCCTATCGGTCTGGTCAATTCAACCGCTAAACCCATACTGCAATCCTGCCACCCGGCAGAAGCAGAAAAAGAATTATTTTGAACCGTCGGGGCAGGATTTTTATCACCTACCCCGATGATTATCAAACAATTATTTAATCTCAACCTTAGCTCCGGCATCCTCGAGTTTTTTCTTGGCGGCATCAGCGTCAGCTTTTGGTGCGCCTTCAAGGATTGGTTTTGGTGCGCCTTCAACAAGAGCCTTAGCCTCAGCAAGCCCGAGACCGGCTTTGATTTCTCTGACAGCCTTAATAACGGCTATCTTCTTCTCAGCCGGAACCTGAGCAAGAATAACATCAAACGATGTCTTTGCTTCTGCCACAGGCGCTGCGCCCGCAGCAGCCCCTCCGGCTGGTGCAGCAGCAACCGCTACAGGTGCCGCCGCTGTCACGCCCCATTTGTTTTCAAGTTCTTTTACAAGTTCAGCAATCTCCAATACAGTCGCATTGCTGAGTTCTTCAATAATTTTTGCTTTATCTAGTGCCATATTACCTCTGAGTTTCGTCGTTGCCCGCCGCTCAGCGAACATTTTAAGTTCAATATGAACCGACGATTTACTTTATTGATGGTTACCCCACTTTGCCAAACCACGGGCAAAGTGGAAATCTGTTTATTGTCCTGTCGTTTCAGACCCCTTTTGTGCTTTTGCCTGCATTATTCTGACAAGACGCGACGCCGGTTCGTTCAAAAGGGAAACAAGTTTACCCATCGGCGCCTTTAATGTACCGAGCAGTTGAGCCCTTAACACCTCAATCGGCGGCAAATCTGCTAATGAGATGAGTGCTTCGGCATCAATTCTTTGATTGTTCAAATATCCAAACTTAAATTTAGGTTTCTCAAATTCTGCCGCAAATGTTTTGACAACTTTTGCCGCAGCCGAAATATCTCTTTTTCCACTAATTACGGCAAGTTGCCCATTAAGAACCGAACCAAGATTCTCTATCCCCGTCTCTTTGGCGGCAACTTGAAAAAGAGAGTTTTTGACAATATGCAGCTCGGCATCAACCTTTGCAAGTCGCTTGCGCAACTCCATAAGTGGCGCCACCTTCATACCTTTGTAATCTATGACAATAAAGTAAGGCGACTTGTTAAGTCTTTCGAAATATTCTTTAACTATATATTTTTTTTCCGGACGCATTGCAATTCTCCATTGTTAAATTGTGCTATGTTCCTTCAAATCCAGATTAATAGATGGACTCATCGTTGTGCTGATAGCACAGTTGTTAATATATTTACCCTTTAATGAACCGGGCCGCGCTTTTACTATTGCTTCTATTGCGGACTGTGCGTTTTCTAATAGTTGTTCCTTTGTAAAAGAAACCTTGCCAAAGGGCATTTGCAGGTTTCCTGCTTTGTCAACCTTAAATTCCACTTTACCGGCTTTAAACTCTTTTACTGCTTTTGCAACATCATCGGTAACAGTGCCCGTTTTCGGATTCGGCATCAAACCTTTCGGACCGAGCACCTTACCAAGTTTTCTGACCTCGGACATTGCATCCGGCGTAGATATGGCAACGTCAAAACCAGCCCAGCCTTCATTGCACTTTTTAATCAAATCATCAAACCCGACATATTCAGCGCCAGAAGTCTTTGCGGTCTCAGCAGCGGCAGGATTCTTTGTAAAAACAAGTATACGAACCTGCTTGCCGGTACCGTGTGGCAAAGAAACGGTCCCCCTGACCATCTGGTCGGATTGTTTTGGATCCACCCCAAGCCTGAAAGCAATTTCAACAGTTTCGTTAAACTTTGCTCGTGGCATCTTTGATAACAATTCAATGGCGGACTTCAAATTATATACCTTTGTTTTGTCCACCAGTTCCAGTGCTTTCCGATATCTTTTGCTATGTTTTTTCATATTTATAGACGGTTCAAACGAGTTTTGCTCTCCCGCATTTATGTTAGCCGACAATTTCAATGCCCATACTACGGGCGGTGCCGGCAATTATCTTGAACGCCGCTTCATCGCTGTTGGCGTTTAAATCCTTTTTCTTAATTTTAACAATTTCCATTACCTGCTGTCTGGTAACTTTACCAACCTTCTCTTTATTAGGTTGTTTTGACGCCGTGGCAATGCCAGCAGCCTTTTTTAACAAAACCGCAGCCGGAGGCGATTTGGTAATAAATTTAAAAGATTTGTCCTGATATACAGTTATTACCACAGGAATTATCATACCCGGCTGGTCTTTGGTAGCGGCGTTGAACTCTTTACAAAAAGCCATAATGTTAACGCCTTGCTGACCAAGCGCCGGTCCAACAGGAGGCGAAGGATTAGCCTGACCGCCCGGTATCTGCAACTTAATTATTCCAACAACTTTTTTTGCCATAATTTAATAATATTTCAAATATTTTAAGCCTTTTCAACCTGCCAATATTCAAGCTCTACTGGCGTGTTCCGACCAAAGATGTTTACTGTAACCTTTAATTTCCCTCTATCAGGGTCAATTTCTTCAATAACACCACTAAAATTCAAAAATGGACCATCGTTTATCTTGACAGTTTCTCCCACAAAATGTTCAACCCTCGGTTTTTCACGTTCTTCGGACTCCGCAATCCGTGCCTTAATATCGTCAATATCTTGTTGAGGCACTGATACCGGGCGATCACCACCAATAAAACCGATGATGCCTTGCGTTTCTCTTATAAAATACCACGGCCTGTCAAGTAGCCTATTATTTTCATCAAGCAAAATCATATTTATGTAGACATAGCCGGGATGAAGTTTACGTTTAGTGGTAATCTTTTTACCGTTATGAACCTCAACAACCTTCTCTTCCGGAACAAGCACCTCAAAAATGTAATCGCCCATTTCTTCGGCTTTTAACCGTTTAAGGATGTTGTCTCTTACTTTATGTTCTTGTCCAGAAAGAGTATGCAAGACAAACCATTGTGGTTTCATTTTATCTTATCCTTATCCAGCTGCGGTTACAAAATTTATAAACAATACAAGCAAGAAATCAATTCCTACTATGAACAACCCAAGCGCTGCTGTTACGAACAACACAACTACCGTTGAACCTTTCAACTCGTCAGTGCCAGGCCATGTGCATTTGCGAAGTTCTTCCCGTGTTTCTTGAACAAATGTATTGAGCCGCATTAAATAGCCTTTTCGCCATAAATAAACAAATATTACGGCTATTATGACTGTTATAATTAATGTTTTAAGTTCCATTTTATTATTCATCTGGCGGAGAGGGAGGGATTCGAACCCCCGTCACGCGTAAGCGTGAAGCGGTTTTCAAGACCGCCGCAATCGACCACTCTGCCACCTCTCCATCAGGTTCCATTGGCAGGGTGGGAGGGACTTGAACCCCCAACAGGCGGTTTTGGAGACCGCTACTCTACCAATTGAGCTACCACCCTACCATAATTGTTCCTTATTTGACACCGAACAAATCGATGTCTTTAATAATTATTCAATCACTTCGGTTACACGACCAGCGCCAATGGTTCGACCACCTTCGCGAATAGCGAACCGTTGCCCTCTTTCCATAGCAATCGGAGCAATAACTTTAATCTCCAGCGAAACATTATCGCCTGGCATAACCATTTCAACGCCATCCGGCAGTTTAATCGTCCCGGTGACGTCCGTTGTCCTAAAATAAAATTGAGGACGATAATTACTAAAGAACGGCGTGTGTCTTCCACCTTCTTCCTTTGAAAGGACATACACCTCAGACTTGAAGTGTGTATGCGGCGTAATCGTGCCGGGCTTGGCAAGTACCATTCCACGCTCTACTTCTTCCTTCTTTATACCGCGTAATAGAACGCCAACGTTATCGCCTGCCTTCGCTGAATCCAAAATCTTACGGAACATTTCAATATCGGTTGCCACTGTCTTTCGGGTTGGGCGCAAACCGACAATTTCAACTTCTTCCATCCTCTTGAGTTCACCACGCTCAACACGACCGGTCACGACTGTTCCGCGACCTTCAATGTTAAACACGTCCTCAATGCTCATCAAAAATGGCTTGTCAACTTCACGGACAGGCTCAGGCACAAACTCGTCAATGGCGTCTAACAGTTGCTGAATAGCCTCTTCTGATTTCGGGTCGCCGGCGAGAGCAAGTTTTGAACTCCCCCTGATAATCGGCGTCTTTTCGCCAGGAAATCCATATTTATTCAATAAATCGCGGATTTCCATCTCAACAAGGTCAAGAAGTTCAGGGTCATCAACAAGGTCAACCTTGTTCATAAATACAACTATTGCAGGTACACCCACCTGCCGTGCAAGCAAGATGTGCTCACGGGTCTGAGGCATCGGACCCTCAGCGGCGTCCACAACGAGAATCGCACCATCCATTTGTGCCGCACCTGTTATCATATTCTTGATGTAGTCAGCGTGTCCCGGACAGTCAATATGCGCATAATGACGCTTATTACTTTCATACTCAACATGTGACACCGCGATAGTAACAGTCTTAGTTTCATCGCGTACCGTGCCACCCTTTGTTATATCTGCATACGATACCTTCTTAGCCAGACCCTTCCTGGCCTGAACTTCAAGAATCGCAGCAGTTAAGGTTGATTTCCCATGGTCAATGTGACCAATCGTGCCCACGTTGACATGCGGTTTCGTCCGCTGGAATTGCTCTTTAGCCATTTTTTCTCCTGATTGTTTTTAGTTTTTATACAACTTCTAACGCTGGAGCCCACGACCAGGTTTGAACTGGTGACCTCATCCTTACCAAGGATGCGCTCTACCGACTGAGCTACATGGGCGCCAAAAATTCACCATATATTTATTAAGAATACAACATACCATCCCTGTGATGTATTTTTACAAACACAGGTTCGCCTAAATATTTTAAACAAATAAAATTTACTCTATGCCAGAAAAAATTTTTGTCAATACTTTTTTCAAAGGTTTCAAAAATATATTTTAATTTAATTATTTTTCAAGTAAATATATTTTTAAGTTATTGAAGACAGAATAAATATGTCTAAAATCAGAAGAATATTATCACTCACTTTTATAATGTCAAGTCTTCCTCTGTTCACTCTATTTGCCCAGAGGCAACTTGAAGCGCTCAATCGCGGAATCGTCGCTGTTAACCTCGGTAAAACAAATGTTTACATCAGCTGGCGGTTATTCGGCACTGACCCGGATAATATTGCCTTTAATATTTATTGTTCTACTGATGGAAACGCCCCGCTACGGGTTAATCTAACGCCAATCACCAATTCAACTGATTATATTGACACAAACGTTACCATTTCAAAACCAAATACTTATACTATAAAAGCCATTATAAATGAAAAAGAAATTGATACAACCGGCTCATATAAATTGAACGCAAATCCTCCCCCAGTTAATTACCTATCCATAAAACTTCAATCACCGCAAGGCTACAGTCCAAATGATGGCTCGGTCGGAGACCTTGATGGAGACGGCGAATACGAACTGGTTATCCATCAGGTAGGAATTGGACGCGATAATTCACAGAGCGGCTTAACTACCGAACCAATTATTGAAGCCTATAAACTCGATGGAACTTTTTTATGGCGAATCAAATTAGGCAAAAATATTCGCGAAGGCGCCCATTATACCCAATTCATCGTCTACGACCTTGATGGAGATGGAAAGGCTGAAATAGCTTGCAAAACCGCAGATGGGACAATTGATGGAAAAGGCAAAGTTATCGGAAATCTAAACGCTGATTGGCGAAATAAAGACGGTAAAATACTCAGCGGTCCTGAATATCTGACGGTCTTTGATGGTTTGACCGGCGCCGCAATTTTTACCACTAACTACATCCCACCACGCGGAAATGTTGCTGACTGGGGAGATGCCTACGGAAACCGGGTTGACCGCTTTTTAGCAGCCGTCGCTTACCTTGATGGAATACATCCTTCTCTAATTATGTGCAGAGGCTACTACACAAGGACAGTCATTGCCGCATTCGATTTTGTTGATAAAAAACTTAAATCGCGATGGGTCTTTGACACTGATTCTAAATACAGTTCCTACTGCGGTCAGGGCAATCATAACCTTAGCATTGGAGATGTTGATGGCGACGGCAAAGACGAAATAGTCTATGGCGCCTGCACAATTGACGATAACGGCAACGGCCTATACTCCACAGGATTAGGACACGGCGACGCTCTGCATCTATCCGACATTGACCCGGATAGACCCGGTCTTGAAGTCTTTTCTATACACGAAAGGCCGACTCATCCTTATGGCGTCTCTTTTTATGATGCTGCAACAGGCAAAATAATCTGGGGAAAAAAATCTTCCGATGTTGGCAGAGGACTTGCAGCAGACATTGACCCGCGATACAAAGGCTACGAAATGTGGGCTTATGGCGAAGGATTGACTGGCTTGTGGAATGTAAAAGGTGAAACTATTTCTCCACAACGACCACGTTCCTGCAACTTTGCCGTATGGTGGGACGGAGATTTATTAAGAGAATTGTTAGATAGAACCTATATCTCAAAATGGAACTGGCAAAATTCAACCGAGACAAGATTATTAACCGCCGACGGTTGCGCATCAAACAACGGAACGAAATCTAATCCGGTTCTTTGCGCTGATATTCTTGGCGATTGGCGGGAAGAGGTTATTTGGCGAACAATTGATAACAAAGAACTTAGAATTTACACCACAACCATTCCATCGCAACACCGCATTTACACACTGATGCACGACCCTCAATACAGACTGAGCGTGGCAACTCAAAACGTCGGCTACAACCAACCTACGCAACCCGGTTTTTATTTAGGCGAAGGAATGAAAACACCGCCCCGACCAAACATTACCACGAATCGCATAAACATTACGTCAAAATAATAATCAATAAAAAACCAGCCGATAATCGGCTGGTTTTCCTATCTAACTTATCAGCAGAATTACATTAATGTACCCGCGTAAATCGCATTCTTGCCAAGCAATTCTTCAATCCTTAACAATTGATTATACTTCGCAACCCTATCCGTCCTGCTCAATGAACCGGTCTTAATTTGTCCGGCATTGGTTGCGACCGCAATATCGGCAATAGTGGCATCTTCGGTCTCGCCTGAACGATGACTTATTACCGTTGTATATTTATTTTCTTTTGCCAGTTTAATGCAATCCAACGTCTCTGTGAGCGAACCAATCTGATTCACTTTGACGAGAATTGAATTTGCAACGCCCATCTCAATCCCTTTCTTGAGGAATTTCACATTAGTTACAAACAAATCATCGCCCACAAGCTGAATCTTGCTGCCAAGTTTTTCTGTAATCTTCTTCCAATTCTGCCAATCGTTCTCGGCACAGCCATCTTCAATCGACACAATAGGATACTTGCTGCAAAGTTCAGCATAGAAATCAATCAATTCTTCACCTTTTAACTTCTTGCCGGTGCTTTTCTTGAACGTATAAGTGCCGTTATCGGTGTAAAACTCTGACGACGCAACATCCAGCGCAAGGAAAATTTGTTTCCCAGCCTTATAACCTGCGTCTTTAATGGCTTGCAATATTGACTCAATTGCAGCCTCTGTGCTTTCAAGGTTCGGCGCAAATCCGCCTTCATCGCCAACTGCGGTGCTCAAACCCTTTTTCTTCAAAACCGATTTTAACGAATGAAAAGTTTCAACAATTGCGCGCAACGCCTCAGAATAAGTGTCAAACCCCTTTGGCATTATCATAAACTCCTGAAAATCTATCGGCGCATCCGAATGCGCCCCACCGTTAATAACGTTTGCCATTGGCACAGGCAACACCTTTGCGTTTGTGCCACCAAGATATTTGAAAAGCGGTTCGCCAAGATAAGATGCGCCAGCCTTTGCATTAGCAAGTGAAACCGCGAGGATAGCATTTGCGCCGAGTTTAGACTTTGTCTCAGTGCCGTCCAATTCAAGCATAATCTTGTCAACGGTGAGTTGGTCAAGCGCGTCAACACCCTGCAACGTAGGCAAAATCTTTTGTGTAACATTTGCTACGGCTTTTTTAACGCCTTTGCCACAATAACGTGTTTTATCGCCATCGCGCAACTCCAGCGCCTCGTTTTCGCCAGTGCTTGCCCCGGATGGAACAGCGGCTCTTCCAATTAGACCGCATTCAAGCACCACATCAACTTCAACAGTTGGATTTCCACGTGAATCAAGGATTTCCCTCGCAATTATATTATTAATTCTGCTCATATTTCGTATTTATTAATTAACTTGTTAAACCAATAATGCCGCTATTTTATCCAATCAACAATTACTATCAAGAAATAAAATTCTATCCTCCACAATTATTAGCACAGATATTGTAATAAAATAAGTTATCCATAAAATATCAACCAGCAAAGACTGACATTTTGAAACTCCACAAGAAGTGGCAGGATTATAGAAAACATGGAAAAAATGTGGTGTCAGCATCCTTGCTGACAATATCAACACTCGGGAGCAAGGATGCTCCCACAACATTGCTTATGTTTCAATCCTCGTACGAGGATGGCAAGATAAAATATTATAAATTTATAATGACATTCGGAAATTTAAATAGAAAGGCGCTTTAATTTTATTTATCCTGTTGCCTTATAAGTTTTGCCACCACGGGAGAGTTAAAAATCGGTTAAGAACGCATTTGTTTTCTTAAAAATAATGACATCGAGAATCGTAAGGAATGAATATGAGTCAAGATGTGAAAAATGAACTGCTCCAAAAGAGGCAACATCAGTATATGAATCGGTGCGTTAGAAGTCGGGAAGGATTGGGTCATAACCTAACTTTCATTACAATAAAGCGATAATACAAACATCACACGCATAACTTATACTTAAAATTTCATTTTACATTAACTGAATTGAGGCATATAAAATAGTATAAATTAAACTTATGAAAACTGAAATGGAGATGAATCGCAGAAATTTTTTAAAGACAACGACAGCAGGCGCAGTTGGAGCAATCGCAATGCCCAGCATAATTGGCGCCGCCGAACAGTCCCAAGGCAACATTGTCCTGGCATTTGTCGGTTGCGCACATATTCACACGCCTGGCTTCATTAACCTTTTGAAGTCCAGAAAAGATGTA
>JAKPVM010000206.1 GCA_029572555.1 Verrucomicrobiota bacterium
GAATTTATGAATAAACAATAGTAAGTAATAATAAAAAACGGATTAAATAAATCAATTTTATATGAGAACGCTAAAGATTTTTTTGTTGGGTGTAATAATGATGACAAGCAATGTATTGTACGGGCAGGAACAGCCGTACACACTGACATTGGCACAAGCACGGGATTACGCATTAAAGAACAATAAGTCGTTGATGAATGCCAGGGACGGAGTGGTTTCTTCACAGCAAAAGGTAAAGGAAACTATTGCCCAGGGCTTACCTCAGGTGGAAGGCAGCCTGAACTACATGACCTATTTTAATTATGAAATGAATTTCAGTATGGGGTCCGGTACGGAGCCTAATATCAATTATGCGCTGCTGGACCTTGGTGACATAGAAGTCTTAAATGCTATAAGCCAGATGAGTTCTTCCGAACCGATAGTGATGAGCGACCAACTCTCCGGCAAATTACAACTATCCCAGCTGATTTTCAGCGGGCAATACCTTGCCGGCATTAAAACAGCGAAAATTGCGCGCAAATTATCAGAGCAGAGCGTAGTAGCCAGTGAACAGGACGTAAAAGAAAATGTTACCAATACTTATTGTCAGATTCTGACCAGCGAAAGGACCTTAAAGATCATTAATGAAAACATTAAGAACCTGAACGACATACTGCTACATACAACTAATATGTTCAATGCCGGGCTGGCAGAACAAACAGACGTGGACCAACTGAAAATAACGGTGAACCAATTGAAAAACTCACAAAAAGCGCTGGAGCGGATGACCCAGCTCAGCTACAACATGCTCAAATTTCAACTGGGCGTTCCTCCTGCTACCTCCTTAATTCTTGCTGATAGCTTGACGCAACTTCTGGATGCGGCGAATCCGCAAGCTGCTCTAACTAAAGATTTCAATCTATCTGAAAATATTAATTACCAAATGATGCAATCGCAAGTGGAACTTAGTAAAAAACAGGTTGATATCCGGAAATGGGCTTATGCACCTACTATTGCCGGGTATTATAACTATACCGGAAAAATACTTAAAACCAATTTTGATTTAAATCCAAGCCATTTGGCGGGTGTTACCATGTCGGTCCCTATTTGGTCGAGCGGTGTAAGAAAAGCCCAGCTGGCCCAATCAAAGATC
>JAKPVM010000207.1 GCA_029572555.1 Verrucomicrobiota bacterium
ATGCCGGCGTTTTCATCGGCTCTTGCGTTTTATGATGGGTTCAGGTGCGACAGGCTTCCACATAATTTATTGCAAGCGATGCGCGATTATTTTGGCGCTCACACTTATGAACGGATTGATGCCCCAAGGGGTCAATTCTTCCATACAAACTGGACAGGCAGAGGTGGTTCAGTCGCATCAAGCACCTATTCTGTGTAATTAGCAATCTATTTTGCAAGGCGCAGGCTTAAAACCTGCGCCTTTTTTCGTTCATAGATTTATCTGGTAATTTTTATTTTTGAATATAAAATTCCCCGAGTAAGTCAAAAAATAATAACTATGCGTAAAGGAATTATACTAATATGAAAAAGACATTGTTATCGGCATTAGCCACGTTTGTTGTAGTGTGCACCGCTGTTTATGCGGCAGAGAAAAACGGATTTATTCCATTGTTCAATGGTAAGGACCTAACGGGATGGAAACTGCGCAATCCAAATGGGAAAAACTTCTGGGTTGTTGAACCGGGCGGGGTGTTAAGAAATAAACTCCCTAAAGGTGAACACGGCACAGACCTTATTTCTGAAAAGAAATTCAAGAACTTCACTGTTAAGTATGAATATATGGTGCCAGATGGTTCAAATAGTGGATTTTACCTTCGCGGGAGATATGAGATTCAGATTCTTGGCGATTATAAGAGCGGCAAGACAGGTAAAGGCGGGAACGGCGCAATATATTCCTTTAAAGAGCCTGATATGTTTGTTTCAAAACCGGGCGACCAGTGGCAAACAGTTGAGGCTACAATAATCGGGAATAAAATCACGGTGATTATGAATGGCAAAAAGATTCATAATAATGTTGAAGTGCCTGCCCCTACTGGCGGCGAAATAGATAGAAACCTCAATGAACCCGGCCCAATATTGCTGCAAGGCGACCACGGTGAAGTGGCTTTTAGAAACATAATGATAAAGGAACTGGATTAGTTTAAAGCTTTTTCAGGTGATTAAAGTTTTCTAATAATTGTTAGCGCTTTCTTAAATGTAACTTTTGTTGTTATTTGCGTTAGTAGTTATTAGAAAGAATAAGAGACAATGTTATAACAAAAAAATTAAGATGATTTAATTAGGTCTAATTTAAGAATTATGAACGATAATAATAAAAACCAGTTTGAAAACTCTAAAGTTACTCGACGCAACTTTTTGCAGAATGCATCTTTTGCCACAATGATGGCTATGCTCGGAGGAATAGAGTTAAGGGCAGCCGAACAGACACAAGCACAACCTCAGCAAGAATCATCGCCAACAAAGAGAGGTACACCGGTTAATTGCGCTGTCATAGGTTGCGGAGTGTGGGGACGCGAAATTTTAACCACTCTTTCACAGATTCCAACTGCCCCGGTAGTAGCAATTTGCGATAATTATCAACCAATGCTCAATAGATCTAAAAAACTTGCTCCAAACGCAGAGGCTTTTGATGATTATAAGAAATTGCTTGAGAAAAAAGAGGTTCAGGCAGTCATTGTTGCTACACCATCACACTTGCACAAAAATGTTGTGATTGATGCGCTAAAGGCAGGCAAACATGTGTATTGCGAAGCGCCCCTTGCTCATACTGTTGAAGACGCACAGGCAATCGCAAAGGCTGCGCAAGAGGCTGTTAAGGTCAATTTCCAATCCGGTTTGCAATTGCGTTCAGATAAGCAACGGCATTTCTTATTGCAATTCATCCGTTCTGGCGCAGCTGGACAGGCAATTAAAGCCCGCGCCCAATGGCACAAGAAAGAATCCTGGACAAGGGTTTCTCCAAATCCCGACCGACAGAAGGAGACGAACTGGCGGTTGTATAAAGAGACATCTCCGGGACTAATCGGTGAAATTGGTATTCATCAAATAGACGAGATACTCTGGTTTTTGATGGCAAAGCCAAAATCAGTTACCGGCTTCGGTGGAGTACTTTTCTACAAAGATGACCGCGAAGTTGCTGATACAATTCAAGCAGTGTTCCAAAGCGCGAGCGGGTTGACGATAGATTATGAGGCTACGCTGGGCAATTCATTTGATGCTGACTACGAAGTAATTTATGGCAGCGATGCGGCAATAATGGTTCGCGGACAAAAGGCATGGATGTTCAAAGAAGCTGATGCGCCATTGCTCGGATGGGAAGTTTATGCAAAGAAAGAGACATTTTATAAAGATTCGGGCGTTGTGTTACGAGCTGATGCTTCAAAGATTATTTCTCACACCGAAGGGGCATCAAAAGAATCAAGTGAACCGACACCATTATATCAAGCCCTTGATGCGTTCGTTTACAACAGCGATTTAATTGGCACTGCTGTTGAGGATTATGCGTCAAGTTTTGACATCAAGGACACTGCGGCTTTAAAGAAGTTCTTAAGTGAAGAATTAAAAAATAAAGCACTTGCCGCAACAGCGGAAGATGGATATTTAGCTACTGTGTACGCTTTAAAGGCAAATGAATCTATTGAAAAGAAAACGAAAATCGATATCCAGAAAGAATGGTTACAAATTTAACTTTAACCAGTTAGAAGTTATGAAAACGACAATAAAAATAATAGCATTGGCAGTCGCACTGACTGTTACCGGGTTAAACGCTCAAGAATTCGTCCGTTTCAGTCCACAACCGCAGGGTTGTAAAGTTCGGATGGAAGGGACTTCAACAATACATGATTGGTATGCCGAGAGCGCAATTATTGGTGGAAGCGTTGAACTTGATAAAAATTTGCCACTTGATCCCGCCGTCAAGCTGCCGACGGGCAAGATAAACGCAAAGGTCTATGCAAAGATTCCATCGCGTTCTCTCAAAAGCAGCAGCGGTCGCGCAATGGACGTCATTATGTACGAATATATGGATGTGAAACAATATCCAACCATTGAATACCGGTTATTAGAAATGGATTTACCTTCTATTCCTGCGCGTGGAAATCCCATCTTGAAAACTGTCGGCGAATTGGTTGTTCACGGTGTGACAAATAAAATCACTATGGATGTCGGATTCGAGAGAATCGCAAAAGACAAAATCAAATTCTACTTGCCCGTACCGATTACCTTGAAGATGACAGATTTTAAAATAAATCCACCAAACCCGAATATTGGTGGCGTCGGAATAAAGACAGGCGACGAAGTTAAAGTGACCTTTGAATGGGTACTTTCTCTCTCCACAGAAGAGCAAAAATAAACACCAAATTTAATTAGATAAAAAACGGCGCGTAAATTTACGCGCCGTTTTGCTTTTTTTAAAAAAGTATTGGTTTAATGTAAGTTGCGTTTTAATGCCAATAAATATATTATTTGATTAATACTGGTTGGCTGGTAGATTTATAGCCTTTAAGTTAGGTAGTCAGAGTAATGGATATTCAACACATAAGAAATTTTTGCATAATTGCCCATATTGACCACGGCAAGACAACATTGTCGGATAGGTTACTTTTTAGGACCGGTATCATTACAGAACGGGAATATCAAGACCAATTTCTTGATTCAATGGATCTTGAAAAAGAGCGCGGCATTACTATAAAAGCGCACCCTGTAACAATGTATTACAAGGCAAAGAACGGTGAAACTTATGAGTTAAATTTGATTGATACCCCGGGACACGTGGATTTTTCTTACGAGGTAAGCCGCAGTTTGAGTGCTTGTGAAGGCGCATTGCTTGTCGTTGACGCATCTCAAGGCGTTGAGGCGCAGACCGTAGCAAACGTCCATCTTGCGGTTCGCCAAAACCTCACGATAGTCCCTGTTATTAATAAAATTGATTTACCACATGCCAATGTTGAACAGACAAAGCGGCAACTTGAGGAAATCCTTGCTATTCCCGGCGAAGAAGCAATTCTCGCAAGCGCAAAAGAAGGGATTGGCATTGATGAAATTCTTGAGGCGGTGGTTCATCGTCTTCCACCACCAAAACCGACCGCTGATGGCAAACTGCAAGGGCTTGTGTTTGATTCTTACTTTGATACCTTTAAAGGCGTTGTAATTCACATCCGCGTTTTTGACGGCGTGATAAAACCCGGTATGCATATAAAACTATTGCACTCAGGTAAAGTGGTTGAAGTAAAAGAGGTCGGCAGTTTTAATCCTAAACCTTATGTAAGAGAAAAACTGGAAGCCGGTGAAACAGGATATATTACGGGGAATATAAAAAGCCCGCTTGAAATAAAAATCGGTGATACAATCACAGAATCTAAAAATTCCGCCCCTGCTCTACCGGGATTTAAAGAAATCAAACCGATGGTCTTCAGCGGAATTTATCCAATCAATAACGCCGACTATGAACATTTAAAAATCAACCTCGCAAAACTTCAGCTTAACGACTCGGCGTTTGTGTATCAGCCGGAGACTTCGGTTGCCCTTGGGTTCGGATTTCGTTGCGGATTTCTTGGATTGTTACATCTTGAAATTGTTCAGGAGAGACTACGTCGCGAGTTCAATATGGATATCATTGCCACATATCCAAGCGTTGTTTACAAAGTAACAATGACCGACGGCACAGTGAAAGAGGTTGATAATCCGGCGTTGATGCCTGAACCTAATTTCATTCAAAAAATTGAAGAACCGATTGTCAGGGCATTCATTATCTGCCCCAATGAAAACATCGGGGATATGCTCACAATAATTACTGAAAAACGTGGGCACGTGGAAAATACCGAGACGCTTGATGTCCGCCGCGTTATGCTGACTTCAATTTTGCCGTTAAACGAAATCCTTATTGATTTTCACGACAGAATTAAAAGCGTAACTCACGGTTACGGTTCTATGGATTATGAGTACGCCGGCTATCAAGAATCGGATATGGTAAAACTTGAACTCCTTGTCAACGGAGAACCTGTTGACGCCTTTTCTTGTATCGTACATCGCGACAAGGCTGAATCGCGCGGTCGCGCGCTGGCTGCAAAACTCAAAGATGTAATTCCTCGTCAACAATTTCAAATTGCAATTCAAGCAGCCGTTGGAAGTAGAATTATTGCTCGCGAAACAATAAGGGCGCTCCGAAAGGATGTCCTTGCAAAGTGTTACGGCGGCGACATAACAAGAAAACGAAAATTACTTGAAAAACAAAAAGAAGGAAAAAAACGAATGAAATCCATCGGTTCAGTTGACATACCGCAGGAGGCATTCGTTGAAGTGTTAAAGGTATAATATGATTTTTAAATGGTTAATCTCTAAAACATATAGAGAAGCAGTTGAACTCAGACGGCATATCTTACATTTAGTTGATGCCCAAAGAGACATTTTGCCACCTGAGCCAATTCAACAGATTAACGTTGCCGCAGATGAATTGAAACAGATATTAAATGGACCGATTGATAAAAAATTAATCCTTGAAAAAACAGAGAAACTTGAAACCGTTGCGAACAAGTTCATAAAACCATACCCTCACGCGGGATGGCGGGAAAATGTAGAGGTATTCCTTGTTGCAATTGCTGTGGCAATGGGGATTAGGACATTTTTTCTCCAACCATTTAAAATTCCAACAGGTTCAATGCAACCTACACTCTACGGCATCACGCATATAAACCTCAAAAACCGTCCAGATATTGTTTTGTCCACAGGTTTCAAAGCCTTTCTAAATTCCTGGGTTTATGGCATTTCTGCTTACCATATTATCGCAAAAAACGACGGAGAATTAAATGGCGTTAGCCAGATACGAAGATTTCTCTTCTTCAACATCCTGCAAACTTTCAAAATTGGCGCTGAAACTTACTATGTATGGTTTCCTCCCGACCAACTATTTGACGGCATTAATCGATCAGGAGTTTTTGAAGGACAGCAATTCAAAAAAGGCGAGGATGTAATAAAACTCCTTGTAAAAAGTGGAGACCATCTTTTCGTTGACCGTATGACATTTAATTTCAGACGTCCAACGCGAGGCGAAATTATTGTTTTTGAAACTCGTGGAATTCAAGGGCTTCCACAGGACCAATTTTACATAAAACGGCTTATTGCCTTAGGTGGTGAACGGTTGAAAATCGGGAACGACCAGCACGTCTATATAAATGGTAAAAGACTCGATGCTTCAACGCCCCGTTTTGAAAATGTCTATACCTTTGGTCCTGAACCGGTCGAAGGCGGTTATTTTGGGCATATAAATAATTATATTGCCGCAAAATATCGCAAGGCAGGACTTGCGCCTTTGTTCTTAGATGATACAAGCGAATTCACAGTCGCCCCAAAACGTTACTTTGTGCTTGGAGATAATACATTAAACAGCCTTGATTCAAGATACTGGGGAGACTTTCCACAAGAAAATGTGATTGGCAAAGCCTTTTTTGTCTACTGGCCTGTTAGCCCCCGGTTCGGTTGGGAACATAGATAATAGATTTGAACTATTATCAGCAAATTTAAGTCTTATTATAAGAGATTAAAAATTATGAGAACGTTTGGGATATTTATATGCATTATCTTAATTGTATTGTGCGGATGTAAATCGGGACCATCTAATAGCCAGAAAACTGCTGGTTATCAGAAGGTTGAAAAAACCGTTCCATCCGATAAAAAGCCAAAAATAACGCCAAACCAACTCCAGAGCGTTCTTTCTGGCAGGATTAAAAGCGTGAACGAAAAGGCGGGATTTGTCATAATCAGTTTTCCACTTGGCAAAATGCCGTTGATTGGACAAAGGCTCTGGATTTATCGGGACGGCAATAGGGTCGGCGTTGTTAAAATTACAGGCCCGCAAATGGACTTTAATATCGCCGCTGATATCCTTGAAGGCGAAGCCAAAGTCGATGACGAAGTTCGGCTGGAATAGAGTAATGATTTTGTTGTACGGCTTTAAAATCCCGAATAAATAATTGATTGCGAAATATGCCAGCAGGGATGCTGGTGTATTGATAAGGTGGTGTCGGCATCATTACAGACGATCCTAACAAACTCGGGAGCAAGGATGCTCCCGCCACATTGAAAACAGAAAGAGACCGGAATTAATTTGATGGTTTCATATATTCCGCCGATTTCATACATAAATTTCCATAAGTAGCGTATTATAAAGGACTTAACGTTTTGGATTAGGCACTACAACGCACTTTGAAAATACGCCCCTTGATAATCAACAACTCACAAATTTAATCCATCAAAAATGTATGAAGTCGGGAAAAAACCCAAAGAAACAATATTTACAATGCGGAGTGGTGATGTAAAATCAAAAACAAAATCAATGGAAGGGACAGAACAAGGCGCGGGTGGTGTTGGGGGATTGGTTATGATGACTATTCATACAGGGACAAATGCTGGAACATACTTTCTTGCTTATGATGGGAACGGTAATGTTTCTGCGGAAGAATCTCTGGCTTGTCGCAATTCAAAGATA
>JAKPVM010000216.1 GCA_029572555.1 Verrucomicrobiota bacterium
CTCCTTTTCCGGGAGACCTTCAAGGGGGGCAAGCGGCGGCGTCTGATCTGCTATCGATGGTGTTTCAATCCACGCGCCCGCGCGGGGCGCGACTCACGTCAAATGAACAACGGACTCTGACTCCGTGAATCGTGGTTCGAATCCACGTCTCCCAGCCAATAAAATCAAGGGGTTAGTCTGTTTTTAGACTAACCCCTTTTTATGATGGCTAAAGTTGAGCCCATATTATGACCCGTGGTCAACACGGGCAAAAAATCCGTACCTATTCTTTTTGGCAGGGCAGGGATTTGCACCATCGCCTACTTATTCTGCCACCCACATATCACGTTTATCAGTTTCTTCGGCCATTTCGTGAGCAATACATTTAATACAAATCGGGACAAGTTTCTTTTTATTATGGCAATACTTGCTCCCAGTTCTAGCGCTCCATTTTCTTTTTGTGCAAACACTACATTTCTTGCCAAAAATATTTTTATACCATTTGTCCATACCATTTAATTTAATATTTACATATATATCACTTTCAACTTCGTTTCCCCAGACATCCCAGTCTGGAGTTTTTTGGCGAGCAAACAATTCAATTCTTGGTAAGTCGCCGACCAACTGAATTATAGAGTCGCGTATCTTGTCGGGCTTTCTTGAATGTTCACGCAAAGGGGAAATAACAAGATTTCACTGATGCTGATTGTCGTTTGATGTTGCCTTTAGTAGCAAGCAAGTATATTTCAGGATTCGAGCGTGTCCAATTACCGCCTCCGAAATGAAAGCCATTTTTCGTGGTCTTTACCCAAGTGGACGCAACCGTCTTATATTTGAAGCCCCACTTTTCTATGCATTTAAAAGCCAACGGAAGTTCTGAATTCATAACCCATAGGAATAATACACAGTTTGTGTCAGCCAGACTCTCTACCGGAAGTGCTACTATATCTTTTCCTTTCATTGTTGGATATAGTTGTTGCTTCGCATTTTCACTTAATCCTTTTCGCTTTTGGAAATTGAAATTCCACGCTGGGTCAGCGTAAATAATTTGATATTTTTTCAGATGTTTAGAAACAAAAGTCCCGATTGACCGGAAACCTGAACGGTAAACCGGAAACGGGACTCTTGTTTGTTCAGGTTAATTATTTAGTTGATTCTATTATCATTTTAGCATATGTAGAAAAAAATATCAATGTGGATAACTAGGGGGTGAAATGAATAAAAAACAGAGAATAGTATTAGTAGTAATGGGAATTATTATTATTTTAATGTACCTAGTTCCACCATATAGAGTTATGTATGGTTGCGTATATCATTTAATTGGATGGATACCAGAGATAGATTTTTATAGATATTGCATTAATTTTATGACGATCACTGCTTTGGGTATTATATTGTTCAATTGGTTTAAGAGTAGCACAAAATAAATCAAATACAAGTAGGATTTATGCAGCCTGGATTATTTCAGATGAAAACTGCTAAGGATTTATTTGCGAAACTAGAATGGGAGTTCGAAAATTTTCGTAAAGACCCATCAAATCCTTGGATTGCGTTTAATTTTTTCGTCACGGCAGAGCACCTCCCTGATTGGATTAACAGGAAAGATTTAAAGGGAAATCATTCAATATTGCGGATTTGTTCACATCTGGCAAACTCAGGCAAGCACTATAAAAGCAATAAGAAATCGGTTGTAGATGCTTTTAGAAATGGAGTTGTGGATGAGGATGTTTGTGAAAATGGTGTTTTCGAGGAATGGTTGACCATCCGTCTTCCAGAGGAAGAAGCGAACACAATGAAAACTTCTGAAATTGACGGTATTCCACTTGCTGAAAAAGTAGTTGAATGGTGGAGAAATTATTTTCGTGATAACGATAAATGCTCTTGTGGAAGTGGTCTTAAATATAAAAAGTGTTGTGGGAATTAGTATATCTGGGTGTGAGAAAGTTTGAGAAGATTTTTCCCCTGGCTAAAATTACGCTAAAGAAAATCCCTCAAAATGGGGTTTTATAGTCCCAAACGTTCCTACATATTCTTAGGTGATAATTTAATAGTTTTAAATAGTTGAAATGATTTTACAGACTTGCAAAAAATGGCTAAATAATACTCTGACTCCGTGTTTCAATCCACGCGCCCGCGCGGGGCGCGACCTGGTATCGCAATGGGTGATGGGGCTATTTTTGGTTTCAATCCACGCGCCCGCGCGGGGCGCGACCTGGTATCGCAATGGGTGATGGGGCTATTTTTGGTTTCAATCCACGCGCCCGCGCGGGGCGCGACCCGGCCCGAGGTGA
>JAKPVM010000252.1 GCA_029572555.1 Verrucomicrobiota bacterium
TTCCACGCGTGGACAACAACATACTTGGGAGTCGCGGTCGCAAGCGCAACATCCGCCGCCGAAAAGAGATACAAAAACAGACAAGCGGCCGCCGCGGACAACATAAACACAAGCTTCTCAACGCCTCCGTTTTCATTTGCCATCTTTGATAAAAATTAATAATCAGACCCGCTATTCGCATCGCGCCATGAATCCGCACTAGTGATGGGAGCGATTGAAATCAACTGATCTCTTAATCCGGCACCAAAGGCGCGGTTTTCAAATATTTCTGAATTACGCAACGCAATTTCTTTTAAAAAAATAAGCCGAATCAAAATCTGCCTACCATTGACACATGATTTGTAATTTCCTGCGATTAGCGATAACCATTTTGCAAACGAACAATAGACCCGCTGATTAAACTACCACCGATCTGTCGGTGGAATTAGAAATACCGACAATCCATGGCGGATTGGATAATATCCTTGCCTAGTGCCATTTATTTTCGAATGATTTGTTTTCTTCATCGCGCTGGTGTTGAATATATTCCCTGATTATCTTGTCAGTAATACCTGCCGTCGATACGAAATACCCTCTTGCCCATAGATGCCCGCCCCAATATCTTTTTTCCAGTTCGGGAAATTTAGAAATTTACTCATCATCAATGCCAACTGACTACGTCCGCAACAAGAAACCATGGACGACCGGCTTCACCAGTGGATTTCTTTAAGGGTTCGCACGACCTTGCAATAGCGCTGGGATTATGATCTTGCAAGGTCACACAAGCAATTAAGCAGTAGGTCTATCGCTCAATCGGACCCTGTTTCGGTCAGATAGTTAAATTGCTTGATATGATGTCCAGTTGGCTCTGCAATTCCGCAATCAGTTGAGCAATAAGTTGAATCAATAATTGCCTGATTTCAGCAATTTTTATCAAAATTTCTTGAGACGTCATAACTTGCACGCTCAAACCATTATTTGAATCAATCGGCTTATTTTTTTTCACATTATCTTCAGCAGGAATGTTTTCCAGCGAAACACAATCGCCGGCAAGACAAACCTTGCCGGCGGCCTCGCAATCAATATCATTAACCCATACCAAATTGCTGGCACAAGCGCCATCCGCGCAAGTTTTTTGCGCCACTTGTTTTTGCGTCCATCCTTCGCGACAACGATAATTTGAAATAATAACGTCAACGCCGCAACTCTGCGCCAACCCTTCCCTTACGCCGCATGAATTATACCAATATAAATTATTTCCATCACATTTTTTATTAGATTTTGACATACAGTTCGAAACGCAATTGCCGTTTGAACAGGTCTTTCCTCCAACGCAAACGCCGCAACTAATCGTATTGCCGCAACCATCGCTCCATGATCCACACTCATATCGCCCAAGAGTAATGCACGTTTTGGGATTACAATTTTGAACGCATTTATTTGCACTGCAAATATAATTTGAAACGCAATTTCCGCAATTCAACATACCGCCACAACCGTCCGGCGCCACGTTACAATCATATCCCAAACTTGAACAGGTGTTTGGAACACAAGAAACCGAACAATTACCGCCAGAACATGATTGCCCATCCCGACAATTAATAACAACCGACCATTCCAAACAAGAATCGGAATCGTAATTGCCGCAAGATCTATAGCCGTTTCCAAAACACTCCTTCAGTCCGATAACGGAGCATTCATTAACGCATATTTCCGAAATTCTACCCTTATAATCAGTCCCCCAAACTTCAAGCTCGCCGATGCTCACAAAATTAGCACTTCCCCCGGCACTGCCGATAATACGAATTCCATCGCCGATGGCATTATTCAAACTAAAAGTATAAGACTCAAAATTGGGTCCGAACAAGCTTTGATCATTGGCGTTTGGATAAGCGGGAGACGGCGATGCTTGCGCTGCAATCCATGCGCCGTTTTGCCTCACCTGAACACGCAAATCTCCATTGGCAAACCAGCCGCCGTCCCAAAAATGTTTTCCTTCTGTAAATACGACCTTGGAAAATTTTTTGTTCGCAGAAAAAGTATATCCATAATACTCTTCATGGGCAACGCCGTTGCCAACAAAAGAATCATATTGCAACCCAATAGCGTCCGAAAAACAATAACCGGGGCAATAAGAGTCATTACTGCAAGCTAGCGATGCGGTAGCAGTAGTCAGGGAAGGCTTAATTCCATCACGAATAGTTTCAATATTTTTATTGCCGGCACCCCAAGGGCTGATAATACTAGCAATAATGTTCCCCTGCGAAGAAATATTTATAGAAGTATCTCCAACACTAACTGGTATTCTTTTCCAAGCCGTATTTCCTTGCACATCCGTCGTATAACAAATTGCTTCATAGACTCCGTTTTGCGCATATTGATGAGTAACATTGGCTCCATTAGCATAAAAAGTATCTCCAAAAAACCATTGATAACTTTTTATGCCGTCGCTATCTGTGGCCTGCGCGGTAAAGCTGAAGGTTTTATTTCCAATATCGGAAGCCGCGACAATCAAGTTCGGTTTTATATTTACGCTCGCTGGCCATTGCTCCAAAATAGGTGGAATAATAACTGTTTGATTCGGAAAATACCAAACGTTTCCCGTCGCTGTTCCGCCACCCATTAGTAAAGACTTACGGGCAAGATCCATATTAACCGCCACCGCATCATTAAAAGTATAATTAGTGTTACTAAACTTAGTCCCCGAAAAATTAAGTGCCGATTTCCACTTATCCGGGATAGCCGAATATCCCAAAAAATTACCCATAATACTGCCAACCGTGGACGGATTGCAATCACTGTCTTGGCCGCAACGCATAGAAATGCGCATTGATTGCTCAAAATCACCGTTGCCGTAAAGCAAACCGATTAAGACGTACGCGGCGTTAAATTTCGCATCAATATTAAATGTGTTACCGAGTCCTTGCTGACAGCGATCGTCATTACCCCATTTGTTTTCAAGTAAACTCCAGTTTTCTTCCCATGTTTTACCGGCATTCTTCCAAGCAATCACATCTTCTATAACTTGCCGAAATTTACTGCCAACCGGCACCGCTTGCCGCCCCGCCTCAATGATTTCAGTCACGTTATTGGCCGTAAATGCTCTCGCATGCATTGCCGCAACAAAAACACCGCCGTATACCCCATCTCCATAATTGATCATGTGCCCCGCCCTCCACGCAAGTTCAATGGCAGAGTTTACCTGTCCCGGATTGACCATACCGGCAAAATCCGATTCAATCTGCCAATCAATGTCATCAACATGCGACGTATTACTGTAATGAGCATTATCCGGAACAATTATTCCTTTTTGTAAATTGGCACGCGAAAAATAATTGGCATGACAAAGACCGAATGAAGTGTCTAAAAATTCGTTTCCAAAATCACTCCACGTAGCGTTAACACCGTATTTTTTCATCGCCTCCAAAAAAAGAATTTCAACATAAATATCATCTTGGGCAAATCCGTTGTTTATCATCTCCGGCGACCATGCAGGAATTTCCGATTCAGAAAATATCCTACCTTGAGCCATAAATTCCGTGGGAGCGCCCCACGTAACTCCGGCCATTTGCCCAACCCAACCGCCTTTAATTTTGTCAGCAATTGCGGCTTCGCTTAAATAATTTCTGGCCGCAAAGACATAACTATTCGGCAATATTAAAAATAATGATGCCGCCAACACTAAACGAATATTTTGGTATTCCATAATTTCTGTTTTATTTGGGTTAATTTAATTCGCCGAAGGCAAGGGATTTTGTGAAACGATCGCCGTTTCCCATGTTTTCGGATCAATTCGGATCGTGTCGCCGCGCCGAATCTCCCGCGACAACAACGCTTTGGCAATCGCGTTTTCCACCTTATCCTGCACCGCGCGGCGCATCGCCCGACCGCCAAACACCGGATCAAAACCGAGTTCAACCAACGCACCGATCAGATCATCGGTAATTTGAAAAACAATCCCTTTGGCCGCCAACCCTTTTTGGATGTCTTTAAGCATCAACCCTGCCACCTGCTTGTTCTCCTCGGCA
>JAKPVM010000085.1 GCA_029572555.1 Verrucomicrobiota bacterium
CTTGTAGCGTTCTAATTCAGCTGCCGCTTTCTTTGCCTGTTTCAATTCGTCTCGCTGCTTGCGAATGAGATCCATCGCACGCGCCTTGTCAAATTCTTCAGGCTGTTCGTCAACCTCAGTCGTGGTGTCCTGCACCTCAACATCAACCATCTCGGTTTTAGGGTCTTCGTTAGTCATCTTGATTACCTCCGATTAATTCCGCTCTCGCGGCTCATTTATTACGAATTGGCGGCTCTGCGCCTAATAATTCCCATAACGGTACACGCGCATTCATGTTGCCATAAACGTCATCGTGCCTGTGTCCTGATAAATCTGAAAAGTTGAACGCGCCGCCCTTCCAGGCGTCCCATGTTTGCGCTCCCATCATCTCTTTTTGTTGTGCCTCTGATAATGTGCTAAACCATTCTTCGCCGTCCCATTTACGCGGATCGGTGAACGTTTCGCTAAAATGAATAAATATCTTTGTCCCGGCGGCCTCAATCCACACGCCATGTTTCTTGTATTTGACAATTGAAAACTCGCCAGTTGGTAACAAGTTAAGCGTTTGCATTATTTTCCACATACTTTTAGAGAACTTGTGCATTTGGCTCCCATTAGTTATCTTGCCGGTTCATGAGCGGTCTGTGATTTTTTATACGCCTTCATCCACTCAGTAAACTTTTTTACAATATCAGCTGGCGCGCCTGATAACAAATGCCAATTACCTGGTTCTAAAACAATGTACTTGCTATTGAAAAATGATGGAAATATCATTGTTGTCATTTGTTACTTGCCTCCTGTAAGCTTTTTTAATATCGTCCTTGCAAGGTTAATGTCTCTGTCGTCAATATTGCTGTTTACTACAGTAAAACATTCGGCAATCATTTCTTCCACGTTTAATGACGCATATTTTGAGATTGACCCTGACAAAAACCTCCCATAATAAGCAAATACATCGTTGGCGACTTGTGTGTCAATGCCAGCTTTGTCCATCCATATATGCCCTAGTTCGTGTTGCAAAGACTCCTCAAAGTTTCTTGACGCAAGATTAAATGATTTATGACCCTCGCTAATTAATTCGTTATATTTGCCTGTCATATCCGCGTTTATGCGTATTATG
>JAKPVM010000284.1 GCA_029572555.1 Verrucomicrobiota bacterium
TCTGCCTGATCATGGTATCTTTAAATCAAAATGGGGAACTTATTCGGGGTAAAACAATCTGGAGTCATTAAACTCTTTAGCCAGATTTGTTTCGGTTTATGAAAGAAAGGTTTAATTTTAAAGAAAAAAGCGATCCGTTGCTAGACCGCTTTGGAAGTTTTCACTAAGGAAACTATTTATTCGCCTCAATTACTTATTTATCAATACATTAAACGTTTATCAATAAGCACAAGGTACAAATAAGGCTCAAATACATACTGTAAACTTGCTTTTGGGGTGCGGTTACCACCATCGCAAGGTATTTTTGAATTATAGAATTTCATAGGTGTGGTTCATCCATTCCTCGATGAACTCATTAACTGCCCCCTCGTCATAGCCGTAAATGTCGCCATCCCCGGCTTCAATCTCTACCATACCATCATCATAACCTACTAAATGTAGGTTGTCTGATGGTATGCTGAATTCTTTTGCAATATCGTTCTTTAGTTCAATAATCAGGTCAAAATCATCAGAAATTGCACGCATGCTTTTTTCTGGATACCCAAAAGGATTTTTTAGTTTGTCTCTGTTCATGGTTTATATTAATTTAAAAAGGGTTATATCCTGGGTTTTTATCTGTTATTACTCCAGTCGTCGCGTTCAATAATTTGTTGTAAAGTTTTCATTTGTCTAAAATTTAAATTGTTTTATCATTAATTACTCTACAAATATACAACGCATATTTGTAATTACCAAAAGCTGACAAATGATGAAGTTGCCAAGAAGCTGGCCAAGCATGATTATTTTATAGGCAATAACCTGAAAGTTGCAAAATAAACTCACGTCCTCAACCTTCAAAATAGGTATCATGAGAAGAATGTTTTCGGATTCCGACAAATGTCGTTTTTCGAATTTATTTATAATGTCATCCTCAACCTTCAAAATAGGTATCATGAGAAGCCCCGCCGGTGCGGGGTTTTTTATTCCTCAACGGGCTGTTTACCCTTCCGGCACCCGCACCACTTTAAAGGGCTTCCACCTAATTCGGGTCTACGTAGACCCGTTTCAACTCCTTGCACCCGCACCACTTTAAAGGGCCGATGCGGTGAATTTAAGTATGGCAAAAATCAGTGAATCTTGTAACAATTTTACAGGACTGGAAAAAAGTTACAAGAATCTTGCAAACTTTCAGGACAGCGAGATGGTTTCCGAAAATCCAACCCACTATCATAATTTGCCATGATAATTGGCCTTTGTTTAACCTGTTGAGGTTATATCCGGATTCTTGCGAAATTAAGACTAAATAAAGCGATTTAAGACACTTTTGCCCGTAGTCAATAGTAGATACGAGAGAATGCCCGTTAATGGCTATGGCGTTCCCTGTTGAGGTTATATCCGGATTCTTTTTTATGGGGTGCAAATCAACCGCCATAATGAACCCGAATCACGGGAACACCCGGGAATTGTTTGTGAAGTTCTTCCGCTTCCTTCCTTGTCATGAACAATGAATCCGGTTCATCCTGAAATACTATCACTCTCGGCTTCTTCCGGGGGTCTCCCCGCAACAGTTCTTTGATGTCGTTAATCTTTTTCTCTCTCATATCGTCAGCATTTAATTTCCCATTCATCCAAAGGCCGGCCGATATTCACAACCTCAACACCTTGAAAGCGGTACACGTGTACCTAATTTGGGGTCACTCCGCAACAGATCACTGATCTCGGTTATCTTCTTTGTTCTCGTATGATGCCTTTAATTTGTTT
>JAKPVM010000312.1 GCA_029572555.1 Verrucomicrobiota bacterium
CTCCATGATCTCCGCCATGCCCGAAATGGCGTGCAGGGGCGTGCGCAGCTCGTGCGAGGTGGTGGCCAGAAACTCGTCCTTCATTTTGTCGATGACGAGGAGGTCGTCGTGCGCTTTCTCGAGGGCGGTGTGGACCTGTGAGTAACGCGAAGCAAGCACATACGCGAATATATTTGCCATTATAAAAAACCCCTCAGCCGTTAATTCCGGGAGAGGCAGGATATCCAAAAAAGAGAAGATACTTATAAGATGGGTTACCAAAAACAGGAAGACTCCAATAAAAATCGGTTTAGCATATTGAGTATCAAGACGAATTGCCATATAGGCGCGAATGCTTCCATAAATTATAGCGATGCCAGATAACATTAAAAATAAATTATATAGATATGTAACAAATATTTCTACCTTTTGCGTTAACAGGTATTCAATTATAAAACACAATGAAAAGAATATTATCCCTGAAATAAAAAAAACATTCCATATTCTACTATGAACGGAAAGAAACGAATTTAAAAATAACACCATCATCAATGTAGCAAAAAAAGCGCCAAAATAAGTTGTAAAATAGTAAGCAAACTGCAAATCGACAATCCATAGAACAATTCCTTTATAGCCAATGATAAAAAGACCTATTGATAAAGCTAAAATTGAGAAATATAAGTAATACTTCTCTATTCTTCTGTTAAAGTATAAGTAAAAAAAGTACATCGCAAGAAATATGTTTATTGCCGCCAATGCCGCATAATAGAGATAGAATTGTACGGCCTTCTTCTGCAAGAGTTGATAATTCCCAAAGCGAATTGTCCCCAAGAAACCACCAACATTATTAAGAGAGCCTGTACGTATGGTTAAAGAATTGATTCCAGAGAAGAGAAGATTTGAATTGATGGGAATTAGCTCAGGCTTGCCTAGAATGGGAGGAGATATCCCCTCTTCATTGAATGGCCGTGACTCATGAAACATCTTTCCGTTTAAATAGAATTGTGCCCCTCGATAATGGAGGGGCACAAAAAGGGCATAATTTATTGTTTCTTTGTTTTTTATCTCTATTTTCTTCCTGTAGATCACGTTACCACGATAACTTCTGTATCGTGGCAAATATGTCCATGGGACATGCGAATATATCTGATCCCACTCGGTTGCATCAATAGCATTTTCTATATAATTATAATCATCTTGGGTTGTAAAATCCCATTTATCCGACATCTCAATAAATGCATAGTTGCTATCAATAGCAACTACATCTTTTGCTGATTTATCAAATGCCCATAACTCAATTGGCCCACAAACAATCAGCAATAAAAAACCGATGACCATCGATATCATTGTAAATAGCCGCAGGTCATCCTTTGATCCTCAATGGACAACTGACAATTTTAATATTGTCGTAAAGTGGTATCCAATTTAGCAATAACATCTTTCTGCTTAAAAATCTTGGATACATCCTCATTTGTTAAATCATAACCACCGGCTTTAAACCAGTTTGCCAACTCCTCAACATTTTTAGCCCGAATCAAAACATCCTTAAAATCTTTGGCTATAGATGCATCCTCGTCAGTGGAAATTTTAACGACTAAATCGATAAAATCCGCCATAAACCCTCCAATTAGGACTCGCTAATATTACCATAATCAAATCTAATCATGGTCTACTTAATAATATTTAAGAATGAAGCTTCTTGCCCTGAAGCTAACATCTATCAATAGCCTTCGTTCATAATGTTAATCCGAAAATCAGCTAATAAGTCTTTACGCTCAAATAAATATCTGCATTCTTCCTTCGATATAACAAATCCTTTTAATGAAAACCAATCTTCTAATCCCTGCACATCAGTGTTTTTAATCGTTTTATAAAACTCGGTCGCTAATTTTAATCCATTCTTTTTGTCTGCGCAAGCCTCGACAAAAGAGATAAAACTTCTATCCTCAATCGACGCATGAACCGCTTTTATTTGCGAAGCAGCTTGACTCATATCTCCCCCTGGCAGTTTAATTTATTACGTATTATCTAAAATTTTTAATTGCCATAAAGTCAACAACAAATTCCATCATCCATTGCCTATAATAAGATTTCCTTCATTCGATTGTTGGGTAATTATTATCTTGGTCTTGGCTTTTATACTGTCCACTATGCAATACATCGACATCGCCATCGTCGGCGCGGGCCCTGCCGGCGCCGTTCTCGCCGCCGGGTGCGCCGCCGCGGGCATGCGGGTGCTGCTCTTCGACCACCGCGCCCCGTGGGAAAAGCCCTGCGGCGGGATGCTCGGCCCCGGCGCGTTCGAGGAATTCGGCTTTTCCAGGGAGTACCCCCGCCCGGTATGTTTCTCGACCGCGCTGCGCTGTACCGGTCCCCGGTCCAACGAGGCGATTCGGCCGTCGGAGCGCCCCTTTCCCGTTCTCTCGCGGCGCGACCTGGGCGAATACCTTATCGACCGCGCCGTCCTAT
>JAKPVM010000006.1 GCA_029572555.1 Verrucomicrobiota bacterium
AAGCCAAAGCCCGTAAAGAAAAGGCTCATGCGGAAAAATAATCAAGAAACCAAATCACCTTAATTGGTTTTGATTTTATTTATGAGTCTGTTGCACAAATAAATTCAACCATAAATAAAGGATCTACAGGATTTTTTATCCTGTATATCCTGTCTATCCTTGTTAATTCCTTTTCCTATCCTATCTATCTTTGCCAATTTTTAGTATTTGTGTAACAGACTCACTATTAAAAACAAAATTATTCTGGATATAATTTTAAAATCATTTAAAATCCTCCACAAATTTTGTGCGTAGTATTATCCATTGGAGTAATTGGATTTTATTGAAGGGAAATGTATGTTCGGAATTGATGATTTTTGGGTAGCTCTGCCGTATATGCTGTGTATAGTCAGCACCGTTCTTTGTATTGTTTATTCAAAAGTCGGGGTAATAAGTTCAATGTTGGTTGGATTTGTAATTACTACGTTCTGGATGTTGTTCGTTAAGGTGCCGGAAATCAACGCGTTCAAATTAGTGTCGAAAAGTATCCTGGCTGATAAACCAAACTGGCCTGTGGTTGATATACTAATTATTGCATTGCCCGCTTCAATATTAACAGCGGTGGTTGTAAGTTTTTTAACTAACCCGCCTGATGAAAAGCACCTCCAGAGGTGTTTCAACAACAAAAAACAACCATAAAAACCCAATGAAAAAGAGAATATTAATACTACAATGGATTATTGTTTTGTCTGCAACAGTATATGCGGAAAATGTTGCCCAGAATCAATCAGGGGTAAGCACGCAAACAATAAGTAGAATTGAGCAATTCTTACAGGATTCTAAAAAGCCTGTTCCATGGATTAGTTTGGGAGGAGACCTTAGATTTCGCAATGAATATATGAATAATGTGGTTACTCTTGATGAAGATGCGCTGAGGAGCGAACAAGATTATTTCCGCTTTAGAGGGAGGATTTGGGCGACAGTAACTCCAATTGAGAAATTCGATTTTAATATAAGATTAACAGCAGAACCCCGCAATTATATCCGCCCTTCTTATCATAAGACACCAATAAGCGGTCAAGATTGGACAGAGGGGATTATAGATAGTTTAAATTTTAAATGGACTGAGCCGCTTGATTTGCCTTTAACGATGACGATTGGCAGACAGGACATAATGCTTGGCGATACTCTTAATTGGTGGTTAGTGTCAGATGGCACACCGCTTGATGGTTCAAGGACATATTTTTTTGATGCTGCCAGATTGACCTGGGATCTAAAAGATTATAACACAACTGTTGAGACGATAGGAATTATTCAGAGCGCAATGAACAATGAATGGTTGCCGACCATAAATCATTTAGATAAACCATTAACTGAACAGGATGAAACAGGCGCTATAATCTATATTTCAAATAAGTCCATTAAAAACACACAGGTTGATGCTTACTATATATATAAGCATGATGATTATAAAGTCGCTAATGGAGATGATGCGGACATTCATACATTAGGTAGCAAAATAACGGGCAAGGTAACTGCGAATATACAATACTCAATCGAAGGGGCATACCAATTTGGTGAAAGACGCACACCAACAACAACTTGGCAAGACATAAATGCGTTCGGACTGAATAGTAGGTTAACGTATTTGTTTAACGATTATATGAACACCCAGCTCAGGCTATCCCATGAGTATCTTTCCGGAGACGATCCAAATACGGATGAATTTGAACGGTTTGATTTGCTCTGGGGAAGATACCCGAGATGGAGTGAACTATACATTTATTCATATATTCCCGAATCAAGGGTTTCACAGTATGAAAATATTCATCGTTTTGGACCCGGATTTAGTTTTTCTCCAATTAAAGATTTAACTTATTCAATGGATTATTATGCATTGTTTGCGCCAGAAGAAAGGAGCGGCGCTTTGCCAAATGCAGCTAGTTTTAGAAAAGGCGATTTTCGTGGGCATTTTTTACAAGCTTTTATTAAGTATAAATTTAGTAAGCACTTGAGCGGTCATTTGTGGAGCGAGTTTGTTTGGGCTGGAGACTATTATGCTAAACGCGATTTGCTCACATTTTTACGGGCAGAACTGTTTTTAACATGGTAGCAACCGATTAATTTTTATTTTGTTCTTGAGAAAATTGCACTGGTCTCACATATTGAACTTTTTATTAAGTTTTACGAAGTTTAAATATATGTAAAAAAATGTACTGGGATTCAAAATTAGAAACAATTAATAAGGAAGAACTTGAAGCGCTACAGTTTAAGAGATTAATCAAGATATTAAAAACTGTTACTAAGAATGTTAATTTTTACAAAGAAAAATTTAAAGCCGTCGGAATTTCTCCAGGTGATATAAAAACGCTTGCTGATGTTAAAAAACTGCCGTTTACAACAGGTGAAGACCTAAAAGCAACCTATCCTGATGGTTTGCTTGCGATTAAAAAGGAGGACGTAGTCCGATTGCATACATCAAGCGGAACCACTGGTAAACCAAAGGCGATATTTTTTTCTGCCAGAGACATTGACAGTGCCGCTGAACTAATGGCGCGATGTTTTGTTATGACAGGCGTAACGCGTTCTGATGTCTTTCAAAATATGATGACTTACGGGTTGTTTACTGGCGCTCTTGTGATGCATTACGGCGCTGAAAAGTTAGGCGTGCTTGTTATTCCTGCTGGACCCGGAAATTCAGAACGTCAGTTGACGTTAATGAAGGATTTTAAAACAACTGTGGTTCACATAACTCCAAGTTATGCCCTTTATTTTGCAGATTTTCTTGAAAAAAAGGGTATTTCTTCACAACGATATTTATCGTTAAAGAGGGCATTTATTGGCGCTGAACCACATACGGAAGAAACCCGACAAAAAATAGAGAAACTACTGGGAATAGACGCTTACAACTCTTATGGTTTATCTGAAATGAATGGACCCGGTGTGGCTTTTGAATGTATATACAAAAACGGGATGCATATATGGGAAGATAATTTTTTAGTGGAAATTATCGGCCCTGCTACTGGTGAACCGCTACCTGAAGGCGAAAAAGGAGAACTGGTTTTAACAACTTTAAATCGAGAGGCAATGCCTCTTATCAGATATCGCACACGCGATATAACGTCGATTATTTCAGAACCTTGCAAATGTGGTAGAACTCATAGACGTCTCACAAGAATCGCAGGACGCACTGATGATATGCTAATAGTCCGCGGGGTAAATATCTTTCCACAACAAATAGAAAAAGTTTTAATGAGTATCCCGGGTGTAGGAAAAAATTATCTGATAAAATTAGAGGGTTTAGATGAAATGACAATTCAGGCTGAATTTGATTTGTCAGTATTTGATGGACAAGTTGAACATTTAGTCCAATTACAAAACCAAATTGTTAATAAACTAAACTCGGAGATATTAATAAAACCAAAAGTTGAGATACTTCCTCCGGGTTCATTGGCGGTTTCAGAAGGAAAAGCTAAACGAGTAATTGACAACAGAACAATTTAGTTATGGCAGACATTAATTACGAAATAAAGTTGCTTGCAATTTTTGCCGAAAATAAAATTGGAGAACTTTCAAGAGTTTCTGGTATCCTTGCAAGCAACCAAATTAATATTAGATGGGTAACAATTGCCAGCGCAAATGGTTATGGCGTGGTAAAACTATTGGTTAATAGACCAGATGATGCTTTTAATCTTTTAAAGCAAAATGGCGTCCCTGTAACTATTATAAAAGTAACTGCCGTAGAAGTAGAGGATAGACCAGGCGGCTTATATGCAATTGCAAAATGCCTTGCTGAAAATAAGATAAACGTCCATAACTCCTCCGGCTACGTTGCGAAAAGTCGTGCTATCTTATTGATTGAAGTAAGCGATAATGAAGCAGTGAGAAATTGTTTAACAAAGAATAATTTTAAAGTTCTCAATGAACAAGAAGCATTGAGTGTATGAAAATTTAATATTTTGGATTTTGTAATATGGTTGATGAGGAAAAGTTGTTGTTAACGGGGGATGAGGCAGTAGGATTGGCAGCGAAGCATTTGGGCGTGGCGCTGGGCACGGGATATCCAGGAACACCTTCCACAGAAATTCTCGAATATTTTTCTGAAATTGGCGGTAAAGCCCAATGGTCGCCAAATGAAAAAGTGGCGCTGGAGGTCGGTATCGGCGTCGCATTTGCAGGCGCAAGGGCTTTGGTAACAATGAAGCATGTTGGACTTAATGTGGCTTCTGACTCTTTGTTTGCATCGGCATATACAGGCGTTTATGGCGGTTTAGTGATTGTTTCAGCAGACGACCCCGGATTGGCGTCAAGTCAAAATGAACAGGATAACCGACGGTATGCCGTATCTGCTGGCGTGCCAATGTTTGAACCTTCTGATTCGCAAGAAGCCTATGATTTTACAATAGCGGCTTTTGAATTATCAGAAAAATGGCAAATACCTGTGCTGCTCAGAATGACAATGCGGGTTTGCCATAGCAGGACGATTGTAATACCAAAAAAGGATTTAACATCTAAAAATCCGTTGGGTTATGTAAAAGATGCTCAAACAAGGGTTTTAATTCCTGCTTACGCCCGTTTTGCTCATAGGAGGCTGAGGAAAAAATTGGGTGAACTAAAAGAATGGTCGGAGGATTGTCCGTTTAATTTTTCAATATTTAAAGATAAATCTCTTGGGATTATTACTTCGGGTATTAGTTTTGTTCATACGTGCGAGGCTGAACCTGATACGTCTGTTTTAAAATTAGGTTTTACATATCCATTGCCTATTAAAAAAATTGCAGAGTTCGTAAATCAAGTTGAGCATTGTATAGTCGTAGAAGAAGGCGACCCTTATTTATATGAATCTATTAGAGCGTCGGGGATTAATGTTGATGGAAAAGATGAATCCTACCGATTTGGCGAATTAAATGTTGAGCGTGTCAGAAATATAATCCAAAAAAAGCCGGAAAGTGAACGAAAAATCCCACCCGGAAAACCACCTCAATTGTGCGATGGGTGTCAATACCGCATTGTGTATGATACTTTAAGCAGACTTGGCTGTATAGTTAGCGGGGATATTGGATGTTATACGTTAGGTGTATTGCCTCCGTTTAATGCAATGGATACCTGTCTTTGTATGGGAGCAAGCATAGGTGTTGGTTTAGGTTTAAGACATTCATTGTCAGAGGAAAAAGCCAGAAAGGTCGTAAGCGTTATAGGAGATAGCACATTTATACACAGTGGAATTACTGGATTGGTTGAAATGGTATATAATCCGCCGCCAACAGGGCACGTAGTAATTATTTTAGATAATCAAACCACGGCTATGACAGGCCTTCAGGAACACCCCGGAACAGGCAGAAAATTAAATCACGAACCGACTAACCGCGTGGTTATAGAAGATTTAGTAAAAGCTATTGGTGTTAAAAATTTACATATTGTAGAACCGAGACTTGGGTCGGATTCGTTTGAAAAGTTGCTTAATGAGTCTTTGAATAAAGAAGAGTTGACTGTGATAATTGCGCGCCGTCCCTGTTTATTGGCTTCTAAAAAACTCAAAAAATATCAACGGTGCGAAGATGTAAAAAAAGAAGTTAATCGGGAGAAAAAGTAATGACAGGAATAACAAATGTTTTAATTGCAGGACTCGGCGGTCAGGGTGTTTTAACCGCAAGCGATTTATTGGCTTTTAGCGCCTTTGAATTTGGTTTTGATGTTAAAAAAAGCGAGATTAAAGGAATGAGCCAGCGCGGGGGTTCAGTTTCAAGCGATGTGCGGTTTGGCAAAAAGGTATGGAGTCCGATGATTCCGCCATGTGAAGCAGATTATTTAGTCGTGCTTGAACCGACACAGATTGAACCTAATTTATTTATGCTCAAAGAAGGTGGTCTTTTAATTACGCCGAAAGAAATTGACTTGAACAAACTTCCGGGAAAGCAGACAATAAATTCTGCGTTGCTTGGGGCATTAAGCCTATTTTTACCGATACCAGTAGAAATTTGGTTCAAAGTGATGTCGAAGATATTTTTAAATGAAAAATTTGAAAAAAATAAAGTTGCCTTTTTGCTCGGTTGCGATTCATTCGTTAAAAAACCAGTCAATGTATCTATTCAAAATAATCAATTATGAAAAAAAATAATGCCTCGATCCCTGTGCACACTGCGAGCGCAATGGATTTTCTGCCGTTGTCAAAATTACAGGAATTACAGTTAAGCAGGTTAAAATGGACTGTGCAGAGAGCGTATGACAAAGTGGCTCTTTTTAGAGACAGAATGGATAAACTTGGCTTTGTACCTAACGATTTAAAAAGCATTGATGATATAAAAAACCTGCCATTTACAACAAAGACAGACCTCAGAGATAATTATCCTTTTGGACTATTTGCAAGCCCTCTTGAAGAGATTGTTAGGTTTCACGCTTCAAGCGGAACAACCGGCAAACCAATCGTTGTAGCATATACAAAAGAAGATATACAGGATTGGGCAACAGCGATTTTAAGGAGTTTTGCTGCCTGTGGCTTGCATGCTGGTGATATTGTTCAAAATGCTTATGGGTATGGTCTTTTCACTGGCGGTCTTGGCGCACATTATGGCGCAGAAGCGCTCGGCGCAGCAGTTATTCCTATTTCAGGCGGCAACACCGAAAGGCAGATAATGATTATGAAAGATTTTGGGGTAACGGCAATCTCCTGCACACCAAGCTATTTTGTACATATAATTGATACTGCAAAGGATCTCGGCGTTGATTTAAGGCAATTGCCATTAAGAGCAGGTGTTTTTGGCGCAGAACCATGGACTGAAGATATGCGTCATAGAATTGAATCAGAGAGCGGAATTAAGGCTTATGATATTTATGGATTATCAGAAATAATGGGTCCCGGCATAGCAATGGAATGTGTATATCAAGCAGGTCCGCATATATTTGAAGATATGTTTTATCCGGAAGTTATCAATCCGGAGAGTGGGGAAGTTTTACCCGAAGGCTCAGAAGGAGAACTTGTATTAACAACACTTTGTAAACGGGCAATGCCGATGATTCGGTATAGAACAAGAGACATAACAGCCCTTACTTCTCAACAGTGTAGATGTGGAAGGACACTGCGAAGGCTCAAAAGAATTAATAGACGAAGCGATGATATGATGATAATTCGCGGCGTTAATGTGTATCCATCTCAAATTGAAGAGGCGTTGTTAAAAGTTGAAGGGACGCTTCCACATTACTTGATAATTATAGATAGAGTAAAGGGACTGGATGTTATGGAGGTTCAGGTTGAAGTAACGCCTGAGGTGTTTAGCGATACTATTGGCGCTATGGAACAATTACAGGCAAAAATTTCTCATTTTATCGCGGCTACAGTAGGCATTAGGCCGGAAGTAAAACTTGTGGCTCCAAAAACAATTAAACGAAGTGAAGGTAAGGCAAAAAGGGTAATTGATAAACGGAAACTCTAATCAGAAAAAGGAGGAAATATGAAAATTAAACAACTATCAATATTTTTAGAAAACAAACCCGGTGCTTTAATTGCTCCTTGCAGTTTGCTTGCAAAGGCTGGAATTAATATTCAAACGTTTTCTTTAGCTGATACTCGTGAGTTTGGAATTTTAAGGTTCGTGGTAAAGGAGTGGGAAAAAGCACAGGAATTGCTTTTACAGCACGGATTTACTGTGCGGGTTACAGAAATATGCGCGATTGAAGTTGAAGACCGTCCAGGTGGTCTAGTTTCAATCCTTAAAGTGTTAGAAAAAGCAAAAGTGAATGTTGAATATACCTACGCCTTTACAGCAAAATATGGCGGCAAAGGATTAATTTTATTCAGATTTGATGATGTTGATAGAGCCATAGAAGCCCTATCAAAAGCCGGTATAAATGTTATTAGCACATCTGAATTATTCAAACGGCTTACAGAAAACGGCAATTAATTATTTTAATGATAATAATTGTTTCCGTAAAAGGAATTAGCCTATAATTTTTAAGAACTTTTGATAAGCGTCTTCCCACTTTTGTTTTTCCTCAGGCTCTATAATATTTACCTTCATAGATTTTCTGATGATATCTCTTGCGACTTCAATTGAAGGTAAATGCCCGAGTGCAATTGCTTGAACTATCATATTGCCAGTGGCTGTGGCTTCTGCCGGACCTGCGTAAATAGGAATTTGGAGCGAGTTAGCTGTAAGCTGGTTAAGGAGTGGATTTTGACTGCCGCCTCCGACAGTATGTAGCCGTTCAATCTTGCTTCCTATTAATTCTTCTATCATTAAAATTGTCTTTTTGTATAACAAGGCGAGACTTTCATAGCAACAACGAACAAATGCACCCGGAGTTTGTGGCACAGGCTGATTTGTTTCTTTGCAATATGATGCGATTTTTTCAGGCATATTATCAGGCGCTATAAAGCGAGGATCTGATGGATTAATTAGCGAGACAAATTCCGGCGACGCCTTAGCCATTTCTATAAGGGTAAGATAATCATATTCTTTGCCCTGACGAGCCCATTCTCTTCGGCATTCTTGAACGAGCCATAGCCCAATAATATTTTTTAATAGCCTGATACTTCCTCCATAACCGATTTCGTTAGTGAAATTAAATTCCATACATTTTTTATTAATCACCGGGACCTTAGATTCAACCCCCATTAAACACCATGTACCAGCGCTCAAATAAGCCCAGTTTGTACCACTGGCTGGGACAGCGGCAACGGCAGCCCCAGTATCGTGAGAACAAGACGCGACAACTTCTATTTGGTTTATTCCAGCATCGTCAGCCAAACGCTTTTTCAATGAGCCGAGCCGTGTGCCTGATGGAATAATTTCAGGAAAGAGTTGTTCTGGAAATTCAAGGTCATTGAGGAGTTTTCTGGACCATGTTTTGGTTATGGGATTGTAAAGTTGCGTTGTGCTTGCAAGAGACACCTCTGCTGCCCCAACACCGCATAAAAATTCATTAAAAGCATCTCCAATTAAGATAAGTTTGTTGGCGTTCAGCAATCTTTCTTTTGGTTCTGCGGCTAATTGGTATATTGTATTAAGTGGCATAAATTGAATGCCAGTTTCATTAAAAATAGTTTCCCAGCTGACTTTTGATTTTACAATTTCAACGCCCTTTGCGGTTCTGCTATCACGATAGTGGAATACGGGCTTCATTTGTTTTCCATCTTTATCGTATAAAATATAGTCAACGCCCCATGAATCCGTGCTTATGCTTGAAATATCTACATTAAGCGCTGATACTTTTTTTAATCCGCAAATTAATTCATTGAATAATTTATCTATGTCCCAATGCAACGAATTACCCGAACGTAATGGCACATTTGGGAATCTATGAACTTGTTTAAAATCAAAGCTATCATCTTTGAGAGTGCCGAGCATTAAACGGCCGCTTTCGGCTCCTAAATCGCAGGCAAGATAATTTTTATTCATAATTCAATTAATAGTTTTTACGAAATTTATGTTATCAAGCGATAATATTGAAAAATCAACAATATTTAATCAAGTTTTTTGATGCGCAAATCAGTTCTTTTTTTCCACTTCGCCTTTCATTGGAACAAACCTAACTGGCAGGACAGCCTGTTTTTTGATTTCTTTTCCGGTTTTAATCAATAGATAGAGGGATTGGTCCCAGAGCGGACCGACTGGTATTATCATTTTTCCGCCATCTTTAAGCTGTTCAATCAGGGGCTCGGGAATTTTTTCCGGGGCGCAAGTAACAATTATTGAATCAAAAGGCGCCTTTTCAGGCCAGCCTTTATAGCCATCGCCAGCTTTAATAAAGACATTAGTGTATCCAAGTTTTTTACAGGTTTCTTCAGCCCGTTTTGCAAGCGGTTCAACAATCTCAATGGAATAGACTTCTGAGACAAGCAAAGATAGTACAGCCGCTTGATAACCCGAACCTGTTCCAATTTCAAGAACGCGGTGATGTGGCTGAGGATCTAACTGTTCGGTCATAAATGCGACGATATAAGGTTGTGATATTGTTTGCCCATAACCGATTGGCAAAGGATAATCCTCGTAAGCTTGATTTTTTAGGTCATCAGGGATGAACAGATGACGCGGCACCTTTTCCATTGCATCAAGGACGCGTTTATTTTTTATACCGCGACTCAATGATGCCAGTTGTTCTTCCACCATTTTTTTACGAGTTTTTGCAAACCTTTCCTCTACGTCCTCGTTGGGCTTTGGAGAATCTGGTTTTTGTTCACATCCAAACCAACTTATCAGCATAATCAAGAATAAGTAAACCATCTTATTCATCAATTATCAAAATATATTTTTACCCGGAAATAATCAATAGAATAAGCCTCTAATCTTAATATTTTAATCTCAAAGAATTGTTTTACAATTATGAAAAATATGCTTTGCAGCGGTTATGATTTATGGATAATAGAAACCAATGTGGCAATTGATTAAAGAATTTTTTCAATTTGCGATAAAAGAAAAAAAGTGGTGGTTAATCCCAATGTTTATTTTATTGTTAATATTGAGTGTGTTTGTTCTTTTAGGTTCAGGTTCTCCGCTTGCCCCATTTTTATATCCGCTCTTTTAATGCGAAGATTTTTTCTGTAGGATTTCTTCTTCTGTTTTTAGGATTATATCAAACATCTGGCTTGAATCCTCTGCCATACGCAATGCTTCAAGCATATCAGTATTATGAGACATCAAACAAAGCCTTGCCAATATATTAAGGTGAAGTTGGTCTTCTTTTGAACAAATCAAGAAAAACAGGTCTGTGGGTTCGCCATCTGGGGCGCCGAAGTAAATTTTTTGAACCGAGCGTCCAACCACAAGAAAAGAATTTAAAAACATATACGGGTGTCGTGTTCGGGTGTGCAGGATTGCAATGCCACCCGGCAATCCGGTGGAACATAATTCTTCACGTTCAATAAGTTCATCAGTAAATTCTCCAATGTCTGAGACTAATCCTGTTTTATCAGCCAATTTTGCCATCTCTCTAATTATTGAGGGTTTAGTTTTTCCAGTAATGGCAGGGGAGATATAATCTACTTTTAATAATAGCGGCATCAAAGCCGCTTCGGACAACTGATTTTTTGAGGTCGTTATCTGGTGATATTTTTTTAGATTGTTGGTTTCCATTTGGAGGATTCTTTTTGAACTCCAATCATCAATATCGCCTTTTTTAAAAACAATTCTGTTGCCGCGGTGTTCAAATGGGATTTCGCCATTTTTCACCAATTCATTAAGTTCCGAAACTTCAATGCTCAAATACGCAGCTGCATCTTCAAAATTTAAAATTCTATATGGCATAACACCTAATTAATATTAATACTGTTCTTTTCTTGATAAAAGAACAGATTTAAGTATAACTAAACCCAATGGTTTACCAAAAAGAAATAAATTTGAAGACAACCCACCACGGGGAAATGTACGATTTAAATACTCAAGTAATGAGTATTGTTAAAGAATCCGGCGTTCGAAATGGGATTGTGAATATCTTCAATGTTGGTAGCACCGCTGCGCTTGGTACAATCGAATTTGAACCAGGACTTTCAAAGGATATGATTGATGTTTTAGATAAATTGATTCCGCCATCCAGAGAATATGAGCATGAGAAAGCCTGGCACGATGGGAACGGTCATTCACATTTACAGGCTACAATGATTGGTCCATCTCTCACTATACCAATCAAGGGCGGGAATTTAATGCTTGGAACATGGCAACAAATTTTTCATATTGAATGCGATATTAAACCAAGAATAAGAACTTTATTTGTAACGGTAATTGGCGATTGTTAATTAATCCAAATTCAACTTGATAAAAGGGATAATTGCAGCATAATAAATTAACTGGTTGGGGTCGTAGCTCATCTGGTAGAGCACCTCGTTCGCAACGAGGGGGTAGGCGGTTCGAATCCGCTCGGCTCCACCATCTTTATAGTTTATCTGTGCAAAGGTAATTGTCTTAAATATTTTATTGCATAATTTCATAAAAATTAGTAGGGGATTAACAGCATCAATCTAATGAATTTATATTATAAAAGGTCAATGATATGTATTCAATCATTTAGAATACAGTCATACCCCATCTGTATACAGGGAATATTAGGAAAAACTGATAAATATGTTTGAAAATTATTTTATGAGGTTATCAAAATGCGTAAAATACTGAGGTGGATATACAGAATATTTGTAAAAATCTTTTCTGGACATGGTCTTGGAAGAAGATGTCGTTTTATTAGAGTTATTCATGAATATTTGGCTTTTAACTTAAAAACAAATTGTAGTATAGTTCAAGGACATAAGATGTTCCTGGATCCATTAGATACTCTTGGACTTTCATTAAAAGAAGTTTATGAACCATTTGAAACAGAAATTGTTAAGGAAAAAATTAAAAAGGGTGACGTTGTTTTAGATATCGGGGCTAATATTGGATATTATACTTTAATCTTTGCAAGGATTGTTGGCGAAAACGGTAAAGTTTTTGCTTTTGAACCAGACCCCACAAATTTTTCTTTGCTCAAAAAAAATGTAGAAATTAATGGTTATAAAAATGTTGAATTGATGCAAAAAGCCGTTTCAAATAAGACAGAAAAGATTAAATTGTATTTATCCCGAGACAATAGCGGAGACCATAGAATATATGACTCAAGCGACGGTCGTCAATCTATTGAAATTGAATCTATACGGTTAGATGATTATTTCAAAGATTACAATGGAGCAATTAACTTTATTAAAATGGATATCCAGGGAGCAGAAGGGGGAGTGGTTCAAGGAATGAGTAATTTATTGGGAAAACAAAAAAATATAACAATTATTACAGAATTTTGGCCTATTGGACTTAAAAGATTTGGCGTTGAACCCGATGAGTGTCTAAATCTACTTTTGAATTCAGGCTTCAAACTATACGAGCTAAATCAACGGAAAAAGATAATAATGCCAGTTGATATTCAAAAATTACTTGAAATATATACCCCTGAAAAAGAAAATTATACAAATCTTTTGTGTGTAAAAGAAAAATGATTTTACAAGTTTTTTCACTATCATCCCATAATTGGTAAAAATCAAGTTCTGACCCCTGATTTTTCAGGGATTTTTTAACATGTTTTAAAAATCACCTTTGAAATAAGGAAAAGAAATTGGATATACAGGATTAAAAAGATTAATTTAACACGGCTATACAAGATATACAGGATAGAAATTAAATCTTGTTCATCTTGTAAAATATCCTGTCCATCCTGTCTATCCGTGTTAAAACAAAATCCTGTAAATCCTGTTTATAAGGTGGTGGGAGCATCCTTGCTCCCAATGATTTTAAGACTGTCGGCAAGGATGCCGACACCACATTGGGAACCATAGGCGAGAATCCTTGTGGTATCTCTGCGTTTATCTGCGTTCTTATATCTCTGCAACATCTGCGAGAATACTTTCCATTAGTTTTGACGATTAGTGAGGTAAAATCGCTTTTCTTAATTTATGAGATACGTCAAAAGTTGGGAAGAATAAATCCGACACTTTTTATCTTTGTTGTGGGATGGTTGTGAATTGATATTTTAAACTTTTTGTCCTCCCACAGAATCCTTGCGTCTGATAGTATTAATCCTATATTTTATAGCTAA
>JAKPVM010000021.1 GCA_029572555.1 Verrucomicrobiota bacterium
AAGCGCAAATATGTTGTTTAATTTAATACCCATAATTTAATTATTAACCAACAACAGGCAAATCTTCATAACCGATTACCTTTAAGAATATCTCTTCAAGATTGCATTTATACTTATTTAAAAGGTCGTGCACTTTGCCATCTTCTTTTATTTCTCCTTCTTTTAGAATAGCAACGCGGTCGCTAACAGTCTCCACTTCGCCAAGTTCGTGGGAAGAAAAGAACACGGTTTTACCCTCGCTTTTAAGTTTCTGGATAATTTGTCGGACTTTCATTTTTCCAATCGGGTCAAGTCCGCTTGTTGGTTCATCAAGTATCAACAAGTCCGGGTCGTTAATAATTGCCTGAGCCAGACCGACTCGTTGTTGCATCCCTTTTGAATAGGTTTTTATAAGACGTGTTTTTGCATTTTCAAGTTCCACAAGTTTTAATACTTTATCGATTCTCTCCTCCGCAATCTCCTTTGGAATTTGGAACAATTTTGCATAAAACCGCAATAACTCTACTGCAGTAAGGAATTTATAATAGTAAGTCAATTCTGGAAGGTAACCAATCCTGTGGCGCGCGATTGGTTCTTGAACATCGACACCAAATATTGTTGCCTTTCCGGAGGTTGGCTTCACATAACCAAGAAGGACATTTATAGTAGTCGTTTTTCCTGCGCCATTTGGTCCTAAAAAACCAAAGACCTCCCCCTGCTTAACTTCAAGCGACAAATCTTTTACGGCAACCTTTTTCTCACTCTCGGATGGATATTCCACCCGCAGATGTTCAATTTTTATAACCGTTTCCGCCATATTAAAAATTATTAACAAATTGGCGGAAATTTCAATTTCCAAAAGTATGTTCGGTGATAGAACAAGTGGGATATTCACCGATACTATTAAAAGAATAAATTCCACCGGCGGGGCATACAGGCATAACCTTTAAATAAAGATTTGGTCCAATAAGGTCGGCTTCTGTTGGAACGTCGGTTGGTTTTTTTCCATTTTCAACACCCCAAATTTGTTTAGCCCCTTCAATTAACCGTAAATTACTTGAACAAGTCTTTGCATAAGCAGTTTTACGGGTTTTGAAATAACTCGGAATCGCTATGCTCAGCAACATACCGAGAATCACTACCACAATCATTATTTCAATAAGCGTAAAACCTGATTTTTTATTTAGAAAAACCATTAAAACTCATCATCCTATTCAAAAAAATAGGCTTGAGGGGTTATTCCTCAAGCCTTTATTTGTTATGAAACAATTATAGTGTGTGATCTTCGGTCGCTCCAAGACTGCAGGTTGGCTTGGTCGCCAAATTACCGATTGTGTATGTTCCACCACCAGGACAAGAAGGTGCTTGCTTGATATATTTATCGGTCCCGTACAGGTCTGCTTCTGCCGGGGTTGCACCTGTGGTCGCTTTATTTTCAAGCGCCCATTGTTCCTTTGCACCATCAATCTGTCGCAGATTGTTGATACAAGCATTCTTTTGCGCAGTCTTGCGCGCTTTCACAAAGTTGGGAATTGCAATTGCGGCAAGCAATCCAATGATTGCTACTACAATCATAATTTCCACCAGTGTGAACCCAGACTTACGATTTGTTGTTGACTTCATAGGTTTTCTTTCTGTTTACCACAGTAGCGTGAACCTTAACACAGGACTTAATTAACTACTCCAATAGGCTCACTTATTGCCCTGCGTTATCCACTGTGATAACCAACATTTAGCAAAATTTTAAAAAATGTCAACAATTATTTTTAAAATTTATTCAACTACCTCCGTGCCCACACCTTTATCGGTAAATATTTCAAGCATTATAGAATGCAGGATTCGTCCATCCACTAAGGAAACCTTCTCCACACCAGCCTTTAGGGCTTCAACAGCGCTATCGATTTTAGGCAACATCCCTTTATCGATAATACCAGCGGATTTGAGCGCCTCAACCTCTCCAATTTTTAAATGCGAAATTAAAGTTGAAGGGTCTGATGGATTTCTTAAAAGCCCCGCAACGTCACTCATAAACACAAGCCGACGCGCTTTTAACGCAATTGCCGTTTTTGCAGCCGCTATATCGGCGTTGCAGTTATATAACTCGCCATCTTCACCCGTTGCCACGGGACTAATAACTGGCGTAATCCGGTTATTTATACATTCAATTATCGGTTCAACATTTACCTCGCAGACCTCGCCCACATATCCAATATCAATTTTTTTCTCTATATCCGTCAAATACATCTTTTTACATTTAAAAATATCTCTTCCGGAAAACCCTTTTGCTGCGCCATTATGTCTTTGAATTGCATCGACAATTTCAGGATTAATTTGATTTGAAAGAACTTCATCAACAATTTGGACGGTTTTTTTGTCTGTAACGCGCTGTCCTTTTATAAAGTTTGGCTTTAAACCTGCTTTTTCCATTGCCTTTGAAATTGCCTTGCCTCCGCCGTGAACAACAACGGGATTAATCCCGACGGCTTCAAGAAATACAACATCTTTTGCAACGCTAGTTCGCACGTTGGCATCGGGCGAATCCATAAAACTCCCGCCGTATTTTATCACGAAAATCGCTCCCTGAAATTTCTGTATATATTGGAGCGCTTCAAGTAATACCTCTGCTTTTGCCGTAAGTTCTTTCATATTCTTTAACCTCCAAGCAATGTTGGGTCGGATACATTTCCTTTGTTAAAATCTACATATTCTTCCGTTAAATCTGAACTATATATAACAGTGCTCCCTTTACCATTATTTAAATTAATGTGGACATTAAATTCTTTATTTCCCACTATCTTGCACAAATCCGCAAATGACACCTCCGTTGGACGACCATTTTTTATCGCCCAGAGTATTTTTGGGGATTCGCTATTGCTGTAACCAATATCAACTTTCTCTTCGACGATTTTCGCATTGCTATAACCAAGGGCATCCATAATCCTGCCCCAGTTTGGGTCTCCACCGCACCAACTTGTTTTTACCAAAACACTATTGGCTACAGCCCTTGCTGCGGTATCGGCATCAATATTGTTTCTTGCTCCATCAAGATATATCGTTACAAATCTTGAAGCGCCTTCGCCATCTCTAACAATCATTTTCGCAAGTTCACAGCAAACAACCTTTAACATTTCAAGAAATGTCTTAAATGCCTTTCCTGTTTTTGAAGAACTAACTTCCGTATTTCCCGCTCTGCCATTTGCAAGTATCAGCACAGTATCATTTGTGCTCATATCGCCATCGACGGTGATTCGGTTAAAGCTTTGCGCAACCGCTTCTTGAAGGGCTTCTTGCAACGACTTTTTGTCAATCTTTGCGTCTGTTGTTAAAAAACAGAGCATTGTTGCGTGTAAACCGGATATGGTTGTCGGGCGTTTTCCATTTGGACTCATACCGGGGTGAATCATACCGGCGCCTTTGCACATACCACCAATTCGAACTGTTTTACCCGACAAATTAAATTCAACGGCAATTTGTTTTGACCGCGTATCGCTGGTCATTATTGACACAGCAGCCTTATCAGCATCTTTTGCCTTAGAACCTAAATTTTCAGCCGCAAGATGAATGCCGCTTTTAATATTTTCCATCGGCATCAGAACCCCGATTCTACCTGTTGATGCCACTAAAACTTCTTCATCTTTGATATTCAAAACCCGCGCTGTTTCATCAGCCATTTCGTAAGCGTCTTTTAATCCCTGTTCCCCTGTGCAAGCATTCGCATTTCCAGAATTAGCAACGATTGCGCGGGCAATTCCCTTTTTCATCCGCTGAATGCACAATTTAACAGGAGCGGCGCAGACCTGATTTGTTGTGAACATCCCCGCAGTAACGCACTTCTCATCAGAACAAATTAATGCGAGGTCTGGTTTCTGTCCCTTCTCGGAGCCTTTCCCCGTTCCAATTCTCTTAATGTCGCAAAATACACCATTCGCTTTAAAACCAAGCGGGGCGACTACTGAACCGGGTATAATGTTATATTCAGCATTCATAATTAAGCTAATGTTAAACCATCGGTTTCGTTAAATCCGCACAAAACGTTCATACTTTGCACAGCCTGTCCACCGGCGCCTTTCACAAGATTATCCACTGCGCTGACGATTATTACCCTGCCTGTTCTGGGGTCGCACTTCCAGCTAAATTCTATCACGTTTGTTCCGGTTATGTTTTTTGTATCAGGCAGAGATTTGAGTATTCTTACAAATGGAGAGTTAGAATAATATTCTTTGTAAACACTTTCCATCTTTGAGGAAAGATCGTTTAAATTTTTATTATTATCTGACGGCTTAAGATAAATTGTCGTCAGAATACCACGATTTACCGGTACAAGGTGCGGCGTAAATTGAATAACCACTTTTGAACCAGCAGAAAAAGAAATCTGTTCTTCAATTTCAGACAAATGCCTGTGTTTGGGGAATCCATAAGCGCGCAGGCTTTCATTGCACTCGCAGAATAAATAGTCTGTCTCAAGTTTGCGACCGGCTCCGCTTACGCCACTGAGCGAATCAACAATTATATTATCGCTATCAATCAACCCTTTTTTAACTATCGGTATGAGCGGGATTAAAATGCTCGTTGGATAACACCCCGGCGATGCTATTAATGATGCATTAATAATCTGGTCGCGATAAATCTCCGGCAAACCGTAAACGGCTTTTTTCAACAACTCGGGCGCCGGATGGTCTGTTCCATAAAACTCTTTATAGACCTCGGGACTTCTCAATCGGAAGTCAGCGCTTAAATCAATTACCTTTGCACCTGAATTCAGTAATGGCGCCGCATAACTCGCAGCAACGCCGTGCGGAAGCGCAAGAAAAACCACATCCGCTAACTTCGCAAGTTGATCCGGTTGAGAGTCAATAAATTTTAATTTTTTTGCAATGGGATAATTTGCAAAGCGCGGGAAAACCTCGCTAAGCAATTTACCAGCATACTGACGGGAGGTTATTGCTGCCAGTTCCACATCAGGATGTCTTAACAAAATACCGACAAGTTCTTCTCCTGAATATCCACTTGCCCCAACAACTGCTACGGTCTTTTTATTCATTGAGATTAAACAGTTCAAACTATGGTTTTAAGAAAAAAACCCCGCCAGTAAAACCAGCGGGGTCTGCAAAAAAACAAAGATTATCGCTTGCTGTACTGGAATCGTTTGCGAGCGCCGGGTTGACCATACTTCTTCCGTTCCTTCTTTCGCGGGTCGCGTGTTAGCAAACCTTCTGAACGAAGCAATGGCTTAAGATTCGGATCTGTCTCCAATAGCGCTCGGGCGATTCCAAGTCGGATTGCCCCCGCCTGTCCGTTTGGACCGCCACCTTTGACATTGACAACCACGTCGTAAATCTTCTGCGTGTTCGTCAATACAAGTGCGCGCGTTGCATATACCCGAGATGTGTCCAGAGGAAAGTATTCTTCAAAAGGACACTTGTTGACAGTGATTCGACCAGTTCCCGGAGAGATAATACGAACTCTGGCAACCGCTGACTTTCTCCTTCCCGTTGCTATAAATTCCTGTGTAGTTGACTCAACCATTTTTTACTCCAATTATTTAATAATTTCTTCGGCTTTCAAAGGTTCTGGATGTTGAGCAGTATGCGGATGATTCGCACCTTTATAAATTTTCAGCTTGGTAATAAGCCTATCGCCAAGTCTATTTTTTGGCAACATCCCTTTTACTGCATGCCAGATTAAAAACTCAGGTTTTCCTTTTCTAATTTCTGCCACCGAACGATATCTTTCGCCACCCTTCCAACCAGAGTATGACATATATTCTTTTTTCGTTTCTTTCTTTCCGGTGAGCAAAACCTTTTCAGCATTTATCACAATAACAAAATCCCCGGCGTCAAGATGCGGCGTAAAAATGGATTTATTTTTTCCGCGTAAAATATTCGCAACTTGCGCGGCTAACCTACCCAATGGTATCCCGCTGGCATCTATCAAGTGCCATCGCTGTTCTTTAATTTCTTCTTTTGGCAAATATGTTTTCATTTATACAAGAGTTTAAAAACTTATCAAACAATTCAAATAAGTCAATACCATTTTTATTAATTTAAAAACTTGGATTTAATTTTAACCATAATAATAAAATGTCAAGCATTGTTTACTTTTCCAATTTCTTGAAGACTGAACAAAAAGATATTTTATTATCGCCTGGCAAATTTTCAAAAGCCTTATTTCAGGTCTGAAAATGGATTATTAACAAATCCTTCCTGAGAATCAGATACTGGAAATGACGGTGTTTCATCGTTTTTCTGCTCCGGAGCATCTTCAGATTTAATCGTAGTCGGACTTGCAGGTTGCGACTTTTCGCCTTCAACCGCCACAGGATTTTTAGCCCGTTTATTTCTTGGCAATGGGGTTAACGTCGTTATAATTCCTTTTCCGATAAGAGTAGGCTTATTATCCGGTTTTGCATAAGGCGCAAGAGCCGAAATAAACTTGTTCATTACGGAAAAACCGATTTCTTTGTGCGCCATCTCACGACCACGGAACCTTAGAACCACACGCACCTTCATTTCATCACATAAAAAGTCAATAGCGTGTTGCAACTTAACGTTAAAGTCGTGCTGGTCAATTGTAGCGCTAAGCTGGATTTCCTTCATTTTACTGGCGTGCTGGTGTTTTTTTGCCTCCTTTTCCTTTTTAGCCTGTTCATAACGGTATTTCCCGAAATCGATTAGCTTACAAACAGGCGGATTTGCTTCAGGCGCAATTTCCACCAAATCCACTCCAATATTTCTTGCCATAGCAAGGGCGTCGTTTAATGATAAAATTCCGACTTGTTTGCCATCGGATCCAATAACCCGAACTTCGCGGGCGCGAATCTTTCCGTTTACTCTCACATACGAGCTATGTGAAGATGAATCGTAGTTAGAAGAGAAGTTACTCAAGCCAGCCAATTTAGTTGAGGTTTATTTGTTCTTATTAATACCATTTTGTTTTATTTAAAACTACCATTAAATTTTTACAATAAAAATGCAGATTTTCTGAACATTTATCAAGAATTTTTTAATTTTTTTACAAAGGTAATAACCATATATTTCTAAATTGAACAGGGTTTCCATGATCTTGCAACTTTAAAATTCCACCACCCGGAGTGGACGCCGTTCCACCTTTGCCAACCATTTGAGCAGGAATTTTTACCTTTTCTAATGTAAGCACTCCATTGTGATAGACAGTAATCTCGGGTGGATTGGCTGCTGTTCCATCGCCGTCGTGATAAATAATATCATAAGTTTGCCATTCCATTGGAGGCAAACAGTTGTTCCCCGGCGCCGCTTTTACCATATAAATGCTCCCACAATCATTATCAGCAAGCGGATATACACCAAAAGAATCAAGTATTTGCACCTCATACATTGACCACAAATAAACCCCGCTATTGCCACGAGCCTGACCAAAGGACTTTGGCATAAACGGCGTCCTGAACTCTATATGAATCTTAAAGTTTTTATAGTCGCCCTTAAAAAATACATCGCCGCGTCCAACTTGCATCGCATCGCCTTCAACGAGTTTCCATGTAAAATTCTTAAATTGGTTGGTGTTTTTCCCATCAAAAAGAATCACTGCACCTTGCGGCGGTTTTTCTCCAAGAGTAGGACTACGTTTGACAATTTTTTTAGCAGTAAACTGTCCGTCTTTTAATGTCCCGCTCATTTTACCGTCATAAATCTTTCCATTTAACTCTATATTCTTTGATGTACCGCTTATAATGACCGCATTCTCATCTTTCTGAGATTTTATTTTAATCACAGCAAAATCAGATTTTCCCTCCTTTAACAGAACAAAACCATCGTATTGTCCATCTCCGATAGATCGTATTTGAGAGGTAAGCACTCCTTTTTTGTCGCCAATTGACCAATCGCCTTCATAAATACCCATTATTGGCTCATTAACATCATAATATTGTCCAATTGCAGAGACTGCAATTAGGCAAAAAAACGCATAGACTGTAATTCTTGATAGTTTCATTTTTCTAATATTTATCATTTTTCCATTAATCAGTCAAACCATTCATCCTCAGAATCAAATGGCGGTATAGGTATATTAAGAAGTTTAAGATTGCCAATCGCCCTGTGGCGAACCATCGGTGGAATATAAATCGCCGTCAAAGGTTTTATAGGTATCAATTGATTATCCATTTCAATATAGCCTTCTCCTTCAAGAACCACATAAATTTCGGTAGTTTTCTTGTGATAATGGGCTGCGGCATCTTGTTTTATATTAACGATATGGACACTTGCGACTACATTCGGGATATTAAAAAACGCCCTACGAGTTTCACCGCAAGGGCATTCCTGCGGGTTCAGATTTTCCAGCTGAATCACGAGCCGGTTCAGGTCTTTTTGCATCTTTCTCCTCAGTTGCTTTGAATTGTCCATTTCCCTCTGCATAATCAAAGTAGTCAATCACTTCAATCAACTCACGTCTCTTTGCTAAACCGACAACATAATGAGAAGCGGTAGATAATAACATCTGCTTTAATAATTTTGACGCTGTACCGATATGCGGTTCAATAATTTGTCGGGCAACCGCAGCCATTGTGTTGTTGTTAAATAGTTCAAATGGCTCAATCTGGCTTATTTTTCGAAGAAAATCGAGTGCATCAACTAATTTAGTCGTTTTTTTATTATTAGACTCCCAGAGTTGACGCGCCTTTTCAAAACCCGCCCTTTCTTTAGGACACACACCTTCCTTCTGACAAATCTCTTGATTAACTTCGACAACCTTTTGCCAGTCTATCCCGCTTAGCCATTGTCTTTCGCTATTTATCACATTCCTCAATTATCCAGGTTAAGCTAAATTAATAGAATATTTGACAAATATCAAGCATAATACACACCAAATTATTAAAAACAAATAGTTTTTTAATGTTCTTATAAATTTTTATGAATTCCAACTGCATCTGATATGTCCCTGATTCCTTCTTTTTCAAGAATCTTGCGTAATCCCTCTACAATATTTTTGGCAACCGACGGTCCTTCATAAATCATTCCAGTATATACTTGAATCAACGTTGCCCCAGATGTAATTTTTTCCCAAGCATCTTCCGCCGTAAAAATTCCGCCTACACCAATTATCGGCAATTTTCCCTTTGTTTGACGGTATATGAATCTTATAATTTCAGTGCTTTTATCTTTTAGCGGTTTACCGCTTAATCCTCCTTCCATCGCATAAATCTTTGCAACTTTGCTCTCCGCGGTCTCCGGTCTTGTTATTGTGGTATTTGTGGCAACAATGCCAGATATATCTTTGCTTAAATTGAGAACCTCATCAATAGCTTCATACGACAAATCCGGCGCAATTTTAATAAGAATCGGCTTTTTCGGAGATGACTTCTGATTTTTTAACTCGTCATTTGCCTTGTTTAACACTGTGAGTATCTTTGCCAGTTCATCTTTATCCTGTAATTGTCTCAAATTCGGCGTGTTAGGCGAACTTACATTCACGACAAAAAAATCAAATAAATCCCATAAAATTCGGAACGTCTTTTCGTAATCCTCTGCCGCATTTTCAAGCGGTGTTATCCTTGATTTTCCAATGTTCACACCGACGGGAATTTTTACCCAATTTCCATTCTCCTTATATTCAGCGACTTTTCTCGCTGTCTCTTCAGCCCCTTTATTATTGAATCCCATCCTGTTGATGATTGCGTTTTCTTTAATAATCCTGAAGACACGCGGCTTTGGGTTGCCATCTTGCGGATGATATGTAATCGCCCCAATTTCCACAAACCCAAACCCCATAGACTCCCAGGCAGGCACTGCAACAGCGTCTTTATCCATACCGGCGCCAAGCCCGACCGGATTAGGAAATTTTAGCCCAAAGGCTTCCACTGGCATAGGTTCCGAAGAGAAAAACTCCCCCATAAAACCGCATAATATCTTTCGTCTGCTAACTATGGATAGGGCATTAATCGTAAAATTATGTATCCGTTCAGGGTCAAAACTAAACAGCGCCGGTCTTATTAAGGTTTTATAAAGTCCACTCATTTTTCCATCAGGCAAATAAAATCCATCAACAGCAAAATATTAAACATTTTGTTCAGTAATTACCATATTAAATACAAGAGGCTCATTTTTTGATTTTTACATCTGATTTATTTCTCGGTTTTCCAGCGCGAATCACCATCAGTGAAAATCCGCGTCTGTTTTCAAAAGGCTCAACCTTTGCGGTTATTTCAAGCACAGGGTATCTGACAGTGGCTAATCCGTAGCTTTTATATTCAGGGGCAAACAACTCGGTCTCAACTATGCCAGTCCAATCAGCCAGAGACAGAAATTTCATCGGTTCGCCCGTGATTTGATGGTGCAATCGCTGTTCTATCACAAGCCCGCAACAGGCAACAACCTCGCCCGGATATTTTTTTAATTCTTTCACCGGGCAATATGTCCGCCATGCAATATCATCGTATAATGCTAATGGATGTGCCGAAGCGGTAAAACCGAGCAGTTCATACTCCCACAAAAGTTTCTGTTTAAAAGTCGGTTCTTCAAGTTTTGGCAGTTCGCAAATCTTGCTTTCTGGCGGTTCGAACAGCCATCTCTGCGAGCCGCCATTAATGGAAGAACTGGCGTAAAGCTGTTGAAATTCCCAGAACTGTTCGGTTCGTCTTTTGCCAAATCCATCAAACGCTCCAACCCGGATTAATGCCTCCATCTCTGACGGCTCCGGACTAACCCTTAAAACAAAGTCTCGGATTGATTTAAATTCTCCACAAGAACGTTCGGAAAGAACCCTGCGGATAGTTCGTTCAGAAATGCCTTTTGTCCTGACGGCGGGAATGCGAATCGCCAGCCGTTTCTCCTCAAAATCATTTACCGATTCTACGCAATAATTGCCGTCTTCTTTAAGGTCGCAAACTTCAAAGTCCGGTCCGGGCTGGTTAATCGCTGGCGGCAACAATTTTATACCGAGCCTGTGGCATTCCAGTATATAAACAAGGGGGTCATAAAATCCTTTGCCATTGGAAAGAACCGCTGCCATAAAATGAACGGGGTAATACTTCTTTAACCATGCAGATTGATAAGCCTCAACAGCGTATGCGGCGCTATGCGCCTTGCAAAAGGCGTATCCGGCAAACCCCTTTATCAAACCCCAGACCTCTTCAATTTCCTTCTCTGAATGTCCCCGTTTCCGAGCAGAATCAAAAAACTCCGTTTCAATTTCCGCTATCATCTGCGTCTTGCCTTTTCCTAACGCCCTGCGAACCGTGTCCGCTCGTCCCGGTGAAAGCCCGGCAAATATATCGCATATCTGGAGTATATGCTCCTCATAAACCACTACGCCGAATGTCTCTTTTAAAATCGGTTCAAGCAATGGATGCGGATAATACGGTTTTTCATAACCTTGATAACAGCGGGTGAATTTGAGTTTTTTCTGCTCATTAGCGGCGCCCGGACGAATTACGCTAACCAGAGCAACCAGCCCATCAATTTCGCCGATGTTCATCATCTTACAAAGTCCAATCATTACCGGCGATTCAATATGATGAACAGCGCGAGCCTCGCCGTCTGCTATCATTTTCCACACAGATTGGTCGTTCCACGGTTCAAGAGAATCAAGGTCTACTTTTCCGCCCGTTCTACTGATAGACATTGTAGCATCGCGCATAACAGCCAACCCACCCTGAGCAAGGATATCCATCTTGATTAACCCAAGCGCCTCAAGTGAATCCATATCATAGTGGGTAGCAGGATATCCCTTTGCCGAAATAAATGTTGGAGTAATCGAATGAATCGGCTCCGGAGACAATACCACTCCGCAAGGATGCATCTTCGGATAACGCGGAAAACCGTCCAACAATTCGGCTATTTCAATTGCGGATTTATACGGTTCTTCATTAATCGGCAAGTCTTTGCACTCGCTAATCTTCGCAATAGTGCCGACTAATCCGCAAGAACCGCCCCACGGGAAATTTGTGGTAATCTGCCTTACCTGTCTTTCAGACAATCCAAACACCTTGCCTGCATCACCTACCGCGCTTCGCGCCTGAAAAGTTGAAAACCCGCCAACAACCGCAACATATTCCCTGCCATATTTTTCAAATATCATCTTTACTACATCGTCTTTGCGGTTATGCGGAAAATCTATATCAATATCCGGCAGTTTATTAAACGCCATCCGTTCCTTATTTAAGAACCGACGAAAATATAGATTGAATCTAATCGGACACACGCCGCTTATTCCGAGACAATAACAAACCAACGAATCAGCGGCGCTGCCGCGCGTTAACCAATCAATCCCGCGTCTTTTGCACTCTTGAAGCAGATCCCATACTACCAGAAAATAATCTTCATATCCAACCTCGCCTATTATGCCCAGTTCTTCTTCTATCTGATGACGCACAGAATCGGCATTCTCCCTATATCGCTTGCGTAATCCTTCCATCACAAGCCGCCTTAAAAACTCTTTCGTAGTCAAACCATCAGGCGGCGTAAACTTTGGCAGATGAAGTTTGCCAACCTCAAACTCAAAGTTGCATCGGTCAGCAATCTCAAACCCTTTTTCCACAAGCAACGGCGCAGACTTGAACCATTCTCTTACCTCTTGCGGGGAAGGAAAGTGATATTCGCCAGCAGCGAGTTTTTCCGGATGCCTCTGGCCAAGAAGTGTCCGCGTTCGTATTGATTGAACCACATCATATTTCCACCAATCCCCGCGCGCTCCATAGCGAATCGGAAAAACAGCAACACCGTTTTTATTGTCCGTTTCGCCTTTCCGCAACTCTTCTCTACTGATTGCCTGATACGATTGTCCGTTAAACCTTGAAAGTCCTTTATGCCCGCCAACAATGATAAGCCCTTCGGAAAATTGCTCTAATTCAGACATCGTAAAGTTCCGCTTGTGATAAACATCTCTGTCGTATTCGGCGTCATATTCAACAGCCTTATTACCAATATTGCTCAAATTTAAGTCTGGAAATTCTAAACTGGAATTAGATCGCGATAGCAGTTTACACAGGTTTGAGTAGCCGCGTCCATTCTCCACATAGAGCCAGGTATGGTGCCCATCTATACGGATTTCTACGCCAATTATTGGCTTTATCCCCGCCTTCTTCGCCTTTTGAAAAAACTCAACAGCGCCGTGTAAATTTCCGCTATCAGTTAAAGCCGCAGCCTTTAATTCATACTTTTGGGCGATACTCACTATCGCATCGGTCGAAACCGTAGAATCAAGAAACGAATAATAACTGGCAACATTCAAGGGAATATACCCCGCCTTTGATAAACTGCGCGGGATAAAAATTCGCGTCTGATAGACCTCGTTATTTTCTTCCTCCATCCTGCCAACCAAATTGGCAATCTCGCTCGGCGGTTTTAAAAGCCGCAAGTCGTGCCCCCGCATTATCGCGCCGTTTCCATAAACCTTGCGCAAAGTGTCAATTGCATTTGCAATCTTCCGATGCGTCTCGCCTTGCTCAAAACCGTTTTCCATCGGAAATTCAGTGTAAAATACAGCGTCATATACATTCGAAAATTTTACCGATACCATCCTTACAGATACCCGCCGTCGCCATACCTTTTTCAACATCAGGCTTAATCGCGAATACACATCGGTTTCAAGATTTGTGGGTTCGTTCAGACTTTCGCTGCGCGAATCTTCTTCCATATCATTATACCTCAAGCGCAACGTGATTGTGCGAATGGCTTTTTTATCCGCTCGTATCCCTTCCATTAACCTATCCGCCATACTGCGAACTACCGCCTCTATATACTCTTCGTCTGTGACGTCTTTCTCAAATGTCTTCTGTTTGCTGTAAGATTTTGCGGGCGCTGAAACTGGAATTACAGGCCGTTCATCGATGCCATTTGCAAATTCCCTCATCATAGACGCCTGCCCGCCGAAGATGAGCCTCAACATCTCAACTGGTGTGGCGGCAACTTGACCGATAAAAGCAAGTCCGGCGCTTTTCAACCGCGGTTCGGTCTTTTCTCCAACTCCCGGCAGCCACCGACTCGGCAACGGTTCAAGAAACCGTTTCTCCATCCCAGACGGAATATGGATAAACGCCCCCGGTTTCTTAAATTTGGACGCTACCTGACTTACAAGTTTATTGCTCGCTATCCCTTCGCTAACAGAGATTTTCAGAGATTGCTGAATCGCCTGCCGTATAGTTGCGGCAATATCAATGGCAGGTCTCCTTATAGCGGTAAGGTCAAAATATCCCTCATCAATAGAGGCAATTTCCACATCCGGAGTAAAATCCTGCGCATAAGAAAACATCCATCGAGAAAACTGTTCATACTTCTCAAAATCCCCGGGCAAGATAATTAAATTTGGACATAACTTTCGAGCAAGCGAACCGGGCATCGGCGTATAAATACCCATCCGACGCGCCTCATAAGAGGCAGAAGCGATAATCCCCCGTTTTTCTCCGCCAACGGCGACTGGTTTTCCCCTCAATCGCGGGTCGGCTGCCTGTTCAACGCTGGCAAAAAACGCATCTGCGTCCAGATGGACAATTACTCGCCCCATAACTCAAAATGCCAACTATCTTATCTTTCTTATTAGCGCCACCATAACGCCCTGAATAACAAGTTCGTTTGCGGGAATTAACTTTGGATATTTTGGGTTTTCAGACTTCAAACAAGGCGCGCCATTCTCTATTACAAATGTTTTTAATGTGGATTCATTATCAATAAGCGCAGCCACAACATCGCCGGTGCGCGGTATTAAACCATGTTCAAGAATTGCAACATCCCCTTCAAGGATATGTCTTCCAATCATAGAATCGCCGCGAACTTCAAGAGCAAATGTGCGCTGTGTCGGTTTAAACCCTAATGTCTCAATATCAATTGAAACACATCCGCGCGCCTCCTGAAGCCGTTCTCGCGGAAAACCCGCAGGTATTGTCCCAAATAATGGAATATCCACAATCGGCTTACGCAAATTTTTCGTAGCAATCGCTACTCGGAGTGAGCGCTTTTTTCCTCCGCTATCTGTAATAACCCCTTTTTTGCGTAAAAGCCGAATATGATCTGCAACGGTAGAAAGACTGGAAAATCCAAAATGCGCGGCAATCTCGCGGAACGAAGGCGAAACTCCCTCTCTTTGTTGAACCTGCTGTATAAAATCCAGGATTTGCTGTTGTTTTGTCGTCAGCTCTTTCATACCGAACAAATATACGGTATATCTAAAACATTGTCAATAGCCATATCTACACTATTACAACATCCACTCCTCCTGGTGTTTTACACCTAAAATATTTGCGCTACCTCTGAGTCTGTTGCACAAATCCTTAAACTAACAAGAATATAAAGCCGGTTTATAACCTAATTATTAACCAGCCGTATGCTGGCATTCTTCAACTCCGTCAGGAGTGGCAGGATTATAGCATAGAAATTAACACAGGGGAAAACCACGGCAGTGGTGACAGAGCGATAATTTAATCCCAACTATCGATAATAAAAATTCAATGGCTCTGTCACCGCTTTCAGCGGTTTATGATGTTTTTGTATTCCGTTTGCTATCATAATGTCACCTCTTACGAGGTTCTTTTGTGATGCCAGCATTCTTGCTGGCATTTTAAAACTCCGAAGGAGTGGCAGGATTATAGCATAGACATTAACACAGAGGAAAACCCCCTTAGGGGTGTCAGAGCGATAATTGAGA
>JAKPVM010000026.1 GCA_029572555.1 Verrucomicrobiota bacterium
CTACCTGTGGCTCTAATGTGGTGTCAGCATCCGTGCTTACATTTTACTTATCGTGAGGAGGGAACCTCCCCACCACATTACGTTGCACAAGCATTGGGAATATTGTGTTAAAATAGTTAAACAAGATGATACACCATTGGACAATGTTCGTTATGCAACAAAGCCTGATTAACAGCTGGATAATTAATAATCGTTACCAATCGTTACCAATCGAGCAATTCTGCACTAATTGAGTTGTGAAACTCAATATGGTTATCGACAAAATACACGTTGCCGGCTGGAATTTGCCGATGCCATCCTGTAGGATTGTTATCAAAATAAACTACATTATCGGCAAATAGAACCATCCGCGAAGGATTTTTTACATAACTGGTTTTCTTTCCTGCAAGCCCCCCTTCAAGTTCTGGATGCCCGTTTGCGTTAAATGAGTAGGAATTACCGACCCAATCATAAAGACGGTATGGTATTGAATCGCTCCTGCCCTGGTCAACTGGACAAATTACCACCTTTTCGTTCAATCCATAGTGGTTTAGCGGTCTATCAATTCTGTTAAAAATATTAGATTGTCCGGTATATAGGTTGTTATTTGTTCTTCCAGCCCACACAAACCATTCCATTCCCTCATAGTCTATTGATGGAGAGTCTGGGTCTCCCCAGAAGAATTGGTCATCAAAATCGCTAAGATACATTTGCATAGCAATACCGCATTGTCTTAATTGGGAAACACATTTTGCGTCTAAGGCTCGGGCTTTTGCCTTTGACAGAGCAGGAAGTAACATTGCTGCTAATATGGCAATTATTGCTATCACCACTAACAACTCAATCAATGTGAAACCACTGCAAAGGTTGTTCATCTTTTTATTCATTTCAAAATAGCAATATAGAATTTACAAATTATGACGAAAAACAAAAAGAAAAATTCAATAACACATATTCACCAGTTGAAACAGGGATTCAATTTATATTTATCTTAATTATTAGATTTGTTGACGGTTTTCCTGAATTGTTCTTTGCACATTTACTGCCTTTGGACCTTTGTCGCCCTGTATTAACTCAAACTTTACAACTTCTCCCTCCTTAAGTGCCTTGAAGCCGGTTCCAACAATATCTGTGTGATGAACAAATATATCGCGTCCACCATCCTGCGTAATAAAGCCATATCCTTTATGAATATCAAACCATTTTACTTTACCACTCGCCATAAATTCCTCCGTACTAATTTAAAACTGCTTTGTAGCGGATTAAACAATCCCCACATTGGCACACAACCGGCTTCCGCTACTTTCTACTTTAGGAAAAGTTTCTAAATTATAATGATTTAAGTCAAGAGTTTTTAATAAATAATTTCAAACTCAAAAATCGCCAAATAACACCGAACTTATTTCTTCAATTGATGCGGTGCCGGTTGTCCCTAATTTATGAATCACAACAAATGCACCGGCGTTGGCAATTTCAAGGGCTTCCTTTAATGTTGCGCCTGCTGCGATTGAGGAAATTAAATTCGCCGTAACCGCGTCCCCTGCCCCTACAATGTCAATTTCGCCTCGTGGAGGTATTGCCGAAACGTATTCCGCATCTCCAGATGCTCCTATTATTCCTTTTTCGCCAAGTGTTACAAAAACCGTAAGTCCAGTCTTTCTTGATAAGGCAAGCGCCGTGTTTTTAATTTCATCAATATTATGACTGATCGGTCTACCCACAATTTTGGAAAGTTCATTAAGATTCATCTTAAAAATTAATGGCGGATAATCTCGCAATCCCCTTCTACTGTCTGCAATTGTTGGAATACTATTTCGTTTTGAAGAAATCTCTCCAATTCTCTTTATTACCTTATCAGTAACCACACCGGTATTTGCAATGTCAACCTGTTCCAGAACCACGACAGCGTCACAGTTTTTATATACATCAGATATAAAATCTATAATTTTAGATTCAACCTCTGGCGGTGTAGAAGACCAATTTTTAAAATCAAGCCGATTTAATTCCACAGGTGGACTGCCTTTTTTAATTAACAGCGGCTTGCAATATGTAAATGTTCTGCGCAAGTCAGTCTTTAAGAATAAACTTAAATCAACCCCCCGCAAAGATAAGGCATTAAAAAGTTCATAACCTTCGCCGTCATTCCCGCAGAACCCCACTGGAAAAAGTTTGCCTATTCCCAAAGCGGAAAGATTGCTCAACACCGTTCCAGCGCCACCCGGTTGAGCCCTGACATTTACCACATTAAAGACATCTAAACCGGTTTCTATAGAGGTCTCTTTTAAATCAGGGTCAATTTCTAAATACCTATCCAGACAAAAATCGCCGATAACTGCTATCCTTAGTTTGCTATAATTAGCCGTTATCTCTACAAATCTCTCTTCTTTAATTGTCATAAAATCACTTAACTAAATTATGATAAAGATTGTGCAAAAACTGGATATTATCGGACTGAACATAATGCATTGCGCCACCCATTCTTGAAAAGCTTTTGCAAAACCGCAAATAATATGCCGGATCATCTTTCGGTGGCTCGCCGGTAGTCCAATCCCATTTGCCGCCATCTTGAATATCTACAACATAAATTGTATGACCCGAAACTATGGGGCGAAAATTTTTAATTCTTAAATTGTTTACACAGGACATTGCCTTTTCAAATACCTGCGGTGCCATAATTGCAGAACCAATACAAAGCACCACACCGTTATCAAGATTATCAATAGCCCTGCAAATAAGGCGAAAATCAATCGTGGCTGCTCTGCCTACTACTGCCCCATTATACATCGGATGATTTGTTATAATATCGTATCCAATTCCGGGATGAACAGTGATTGGAACTTTGTGCAAGTATGAGTGCCCAAGAACTGAAATATTCTTATACGGATGTGTTACAATGTTATGACCGGGCTTAATATTAAACTTGTCCATTGCATAAACCAAATCCATTCTCGCACCATTTAACCTGTCATACGGATTATCTGCTACCGTTTTGATTAACTCCTCTATTGGAAGCAAAGACGTTCCATCTTCATGAATTAATTGTCCAAGCGATTTTCCATAACCATCGCCTCTAACTCCGCCTGAAAGAAGCGCAATCATAATGTAACGACCTGTTTCATCCCAGCTACCAAACGAACCGCTTGCAACATTTTCTCTAACATCTTCCGTTGAACAACCGATATAAGAAAACTCCCAATCATGTATCGTGCCAGCGCCATTTGTTGCAAGATGCGTAATGAACCCCTTGTCAACCAGATGATTTACTAACAATTGCCCACCATTTTTAATAAGGTGCGCACCATACATTAAAATAATTGACCTTTTTTGTTCTTTAGCCTTTTTTATCTTTTCAGCGCACCATTCAATTTGTTGCCGAACAAAATCTCCGCAATTTTGTGGCGAGGCTGATGGCTCTATCAAAATATCTTGAATACGACTTTTATGTTTCCTGTTCTGCAATGAATATACATTGAGATGTTCAAGATTTATTGGTTCAGGATAATTTCCCATTTCAACAAGTAGATTGAAGTTATTTAATTTCTCCGAGTATAATTTTTAAAACGGTTTCTCCGTCGCGATAATCCGGTATAACCACATCAGCGCCGACAGATAAAAGCCTTTCTCGTTTCCATTTATTAATATTGCCGGAACCATTGTTTGCTTCATCGCTTGCGACCGCAATTGCTACACCGCCGACTTCCTTTGTATTCTGTAGTTCAACATATCCATCGCCAATTGCCAATAACTGTGTTCCGCTTATTTTGTTTTCATTTAATATTCTCTCAATAACCATTTGTTTGGAAAAGTTTTTATAATCATCTATTGCGCCGTAAATATGCGAACCAAAATATTTTGTAATGTCCAACAATTCCGCCTCTTCATTGACATAAAAATCATCTGTGCCGCTTGCAAGATACATTTTAAAACCGCGATTATATATAAACTCGAGAAACCTTCGGGCGCCATAAACGAGAAAATCATCAGGCGAGACCTCTTTATTTTTTAACTTTTCTTTTCTTGAACTTATTCTTTTATCCAACCGCCTTAAATACTCGTATTTATACCATAATGGTTCTGCTGGTTTACCACCTCGTTCTTTGACCCGTTCAGCAAACTGAATCATCTGATATATCGTCTGCTTCCCATTCAAACGCATTACATCATCAGTCAATAACTTTTTAGCCATCTCATCGGTTTCTCCCGGTAGTTTAGGCAGAAATTCCAAAAACATTGGAATCATAACCTCAGGCCAGCCCTCTCTTATGAGAGAAAGTGTACCATCAAAGTCAATTAATATATGACTGATACAGGGCCGCGGCTTAAACCACGGACTAAACTCCACATAACCATTAAAATTTATTGTATTAATTACCACAGTTTTATTAAAAAGATTCTGTATTTAATGTCAAAACATAGTTTAGACGACAGTTGATAATTCTTAAAAAAAGAAAAATATATGAGTCTGTTGCACAAATTAATTCAACCATAAATAAACAAAGGATTTACAGGGATATTTTTATTTAACAGGGATAGACAGGATAAACAATTGTATCTTGTTCATCTTGTAAAAAATCCTGTATATCCTGTCTATCCTTGTTAATTCCTTTTCCTATCCTATCTATCTTTGCCAATTTTTAGTATTTGTGCAACAGGATTTTAGGTATTTAATAAGTTAAATTGCCCGAATTTATAAATCTTTTAAAAAGCATTATTTAACATTAATTTCTTATCGATAAAAAATCTCAAAAATTTTTGAAAATTTATCTTGCATTATTTTAATTTAGGTTGTATAAAATTATTAAAATCGGTAATTTATAATTGACAGAGTATAGAAATTATATAAAGTTTTTGTAGATAAGGTTGAAATAAAGCAACCAGGAGAAAAAATTATGAAATCAGCATTCAAAGTGAAATATGTAGTTTGCATAGTGGCGTTTGCTTTTCTGGGGTTCGTAATGACAACCGAAGCCCAAGAAATAAAACAAGGAAAAGCAATAGTTCGTGCAATCACTAAGGGAACGGCAAAATATAAAGATACTGCTTCAGGCATAACTGAGTGGGTACCTCTTAAAGTGGATACAGTGCTTAAAGAGGGAGCTGTCATTGAAACTGATGCGACAGGTGTTGTGGATTTATTCCTTGGTGTTAATGGTCCAGTAGTGAGGGTCACGCCAGCAACCCAATTGGCACTCGACAAACTTACTTTCAGCCGTGCTGGGGGAGAGGTAGTAATTGAAACTCAGCTCGATTTAAAAGCAGGCACTATCCTTGGCACAGTAAAGAAATTAGCCGCAGCTTCTAAATATGAGGTCAAGACTCCGGTCGGAGTATGCGGCATCCGCGGTACAGAATATTGTATTAGCGCTGATGGTAAGATAACCGTTCTTAAAGGCTGGGTTCGCATCAATTTTTCATTGCCTGGACAACCCCCTATAATTATCGATGTAAAAGAGGGACAGACGGTTATTCCACCAACAGCTACTACTCCTGGACAGATTATAACAACACCCGACGATGTTAAAATTCAAATAATGACAGAAACGATCCTTTCACAGGAATACGCAGGCACTACGGCGGGTGGTGAAGTCCCACTAACCATAAAAGTTACTCCGATGGAGAGGTTAGAAACAGACGAGAAACAGGACTTTGAGAGTCCTTCAAGTCCGGGTAGTTCAGGTGGTTCTGCTCCCAAGTAGTTCAGGTGGTTCTGCTAAATAATATTTTGAAATTTTAAAACTAATATTAAACAAGCCGGCTTTTGCCGGCTTGTCCTTTTTATGAAATCAGACACATTAAAAATCGCTTTATTAACGTTTATCGTCGCGTGTCTGATTTGCGTTGTTCATTTTATAAGTCAGAAAGATGATTTAGGTAAAAACATCCTTACCCGTTTTGAACTGTTGACATTTGACTGGCGCGTTCAAAAAGCCCGAGAACTAATCCCCGCCGTAGAAGACAGACTTGGCTTTGTGTTTGTCAGCGATGCAAGTATAGATGCTGTGGCAGATGGAAGCCTTGGTTACGAATATGGACTTTACTGGCCAAGGGCAATTTA
>JAKPVM010000065.1 GCA_029572555.1 Verrucomicrobiota bacterium
TATCAGTTGATGGGTCTGGCCGTTATCAAATTGACCTCAATAGTTGCGAAGGTTGCGGAGTGTGCGCTTATATTTGCCCCGCTCAAGCCATCACGCTTAATGATTACATCGATGGAAAATTAGAATTGTTCAAAAGTAACGACAGCGTTTTTTCGACCGCTAAACTTAAAATGGGTAGTGGCACATCGGGAATGTTAGTTAGTGAAGTAAAAAAGCAACTGACTCCTTTCAAAGATAATATTGATTTAGCGATTATTGATGGTTCACCGGGAATTGGATGTCCGGTTATCGCCTCCATCAGCGGAGTGGATATGGTTTTAATTGTCGCTGAGCCATCCTTATCTGGTTTAAGCGACATGAAACGGATTATTACGACAGCGCGGAAATTTGAAACCCCAATCGCCGCCATTGTCAATCGCTTTGACAGCAATCTAGATATCACGAATTTAATTGAAAAATACTGCCGGGACGAAGGCATCCTTTTGTTGGGCAAAATTCCTTATGACAAGCAAGTGATCAAAGCCGTTAATGATGGGCTGACCATTGTCGATGTTGATTGTCTGGCGGGAAGAGAAGTTGAGAAAGTATACTTTAAGACAATTGAGTATTTATACTCATTATGAATATTTAATGCATTTAAGGAGGAAATAAAATGCTTAAAATTGCTATCGCCAGCGAAGGCGAAAATGTCACCGAGCACTTTGGACATTGTCTGAATTTTAATGTCTATGAAACCGAAGGAAAAGAAATCGTTAAACACCTTTCTATTCCTAATCCTGGACATCGTCCCGGATTCTTACCCGTCTTTCTTCATGAGTTAGGAGTAAATGTCATTATCTCTGGCGGAATGGGTGGTGGTGCGATTGATTTATTTAATGAAAAAAATATTGAAGTCATCGTTGGTGCAACCGGCAATGCCGAAGCTGCCGCCAAAGCATATTTAGAAGGCAATCTGAAATCGACTGGTTCGGTTTGCCATCAACACATGCATCATGGTGAGTGTTAAGAAACAACTTACCTAAATGTAAAACCCCAATTCCTCTCGTCTTTCTAATATAATAGAAATGAATAAGGGAGGTTATTATGGAACGCATTATTGTTCGCCAAGTCACCGGTTATAAAACCACCGACGGCGCAGGCGTCAATTTGGTGCGCGTTTTATCGCGCAGCACGGTCGCCGACTTTGATCCGATTTTAATGCTTGATTCGTTTGACAGCACCAATCCGCGCGATTATATCGCGGGC
>JAKPVM010000074.1 GCA_029572555.1 Verrucomicrobiota bacterium
CAAAAAAATCAATACAGAGAACAACCCCGTTAGGGGTGATAGAGCGATAATTGAAAATCCAACCATCAAAATTCAATGGCTCTGTCACCGCTTTCAGCGGTTTATGATATTTTGTATTTTGTTTGCTATCATAATGTCACCTCTGACGAGGTTCTTTTATGATGCCAGCATTCTTGCTGGCATTTTTTAACCATCGATAGATGGTGTCAGGATTATAGCATAGACATTAACACAGAGGAAAACCCCGTTAGGGGTGACAGAGCGATGATTGAGAACCATAATAATGGCTCTGTCACCGCTTTGGGCGGTTTATGATGTTTTGTATTCCGTTTGCTATAATCTACTGCTTTCGCAGGTTGTAGAATGTGTTTATTTTGTTATTTTACAAACCACTATCTACTGCTTTCTATTTACTCCCTGCTAAATCCTGTAAATCCTGTAAATCCTGTATATCCTTGTTAAATTATCTTTTCCTTATCATCTGTGCAAATCTGTTTCATCTGTGTAATCACCGTTCTTCACTTTTTTTCCTGATAATTTCTAGTATTTGCGCAATAGGTTCTTCCGATTCATTTTTATCAATCTTAATCCATTCCATATTTGCCTGATATTTAAACCAGGTCAGTTGACGGCGGGCATATTGCCATGTGCGAATTTTTACAAGATTGATGGTTTCTTCAAGAGAACGAAGTCCGCGCAAATATTCCACCACCTGTTTATATCCGATAGCCTGCATTGCGGTTGGGTTTTGTTCTAAATCAAGTTCTAAAAGTTTTTGTGTTTCTTCAACGATCCCTGTTTTGAACATCTTATCAACCCGCTCGTTAATCCTTTGTCGCAAATCAAAAGAATCCCGTTTTAATCCAATATAAACATAAGGAAATTTTACAGCAGTATTTTTATTCCACTCTGAACGGAGTTCGCTGAATGGCTTTCCTGTTAGCCTTAAAACCTCAACTGCGCGAATTACTCTGCGCGGATTGTTGCGGTCGATTTTTAAATAGGTTTGCGGATCTTTTTCCTTCAATTCCGATAATAAAATTTCCAGCGGAATAGATTCAAGTTCAGTCCTGAGATGATTATCTTGTGGCGGTGCTTCTCCGATACCCTCTAAAAACGCCTTAAAATACAAACCGGTCCCGCCACACATTATTATATTTTTGTTTCTACTTTTAATTTCTGTAATTTTTTCATTCGCAAGTCGGACAAATTCAGCGGCATTAAAAGATTCTGTAATATCTAAAATATCAATAAGATGATGAGGTATTAATTCCCGTTCTTCTTTTGAAGGTTTAGCCGTGCCGATGTCCATTCGGCGATAAACCTGCATTGAATCTACCGATATGATTTCAGCATCAAATTGTTGGGCTAATTCAATCGCAATTTCAGACTTACCGGTTGCGGTTTGTCCACCAATTAAGATTAGCGGCAGGCCTTTATTTTGCGTCTTGTCCATTTACTTTATTCGGCAATTTTAAATTTAAGATTATACCTATTGCTATTAAGATTATGCTCAATCCCTGAGCGGGTGTTAAAAAGCCAAATAACAACTGGTATGGAGGATAATCGCCTCTTAAAAATTCGACTGCAAATCGCAACAACCCATAACTGATTAAATAACAAGCGGCAACCGAACCATCAGGTTTGCCTTTTTTGTAATAGCGGATTAGGTAAAAGAATAGCGCCAGGTTCAAGATTGCTTCGTATAACTCTGTCGGGTGAACACCTTTTCCGAAAGTCTCGTGAGGCGATGGAAAATGAACCGCCCAAGGGAGCGTGGTTTCTTTGCCATAACAACAACCATTCATAAAACAACCTATCCTGCCAAAGAAATGTCCGACTGGCAGACCAATTGCAAGGACATCAAGCAGACGCAAGATTGGGATTTTTTTGATTTTTGAAAAAATAATCCCGCCAAGAATCCCGCCAAGCAATCCTCCGTAATAAACAAGACCGCCTTTTTGAACCATAAAGACCTCATAAAACGGTTGGTTAGCAAAATTAGTCTTCCAGTTCAGAATCACATAAAACAATCTTGCTCCGATTAAACCTGAGATTACCAACCAGATACCTGAATCAATAATAGTTTCGGCTGTTATTCCGCGCAGTCGGGCATAACGGGACGCAACCCATAAGCCGGCAAGAATCCCCACCGCGACAAAAATCCCATACCAGTATATCGTCAAATTCCCTAATTGAAACGCAACTTTACACATTGTTAAAAATTTACATCAGAAATTGTGAAATTAACAAGGATTTACAAGATTTACGGGATAAAAATCCGAGATTTCATTATCAGATAACGCTGTATTTGAATCGTTAGAATGTGTGTAAAAATATTACTTTTCAGCAAATATTTATTGGGATTGTAAATAATATAAATAGATTCACCAACCTGCGAAAGCAGTAGATTATAGAAAACGGAATACAAAAACATCATAAACCGCTGAACGCGGTGACAGAGCCATTATTGGATTTCTAAATTATCGCTCTGACACCCCTAACGGGGTTTTCCTCTGTGTTGATGTCTATGCTATAATCCTGTCACTATCTATCGATGGTTAAAAAATGCCAGCAAGAATGCTGGCATCACAAAAGAACCTCGTAAGAGGTGACATTATTATAGCAAACGGAATACAAAAACATCATAAACCG
>JAKPVM010000101.1 GCA_029572555.1 Verrucomicrobiota bacterium
TTTTTCGGCAATGATTTTGTATGCCTCTTTATCAGCCGACTTGCTATAATACTTTGTCGTGCAGCCTGCTAAAACTAACAAAGCAAACACGACCATATTAATAATTAATATTTTTCTCAATATTTGCATTTTGTTCTTATATAGACTTTGACATCAAAAATGTTCAAAAGGTTTCAGTAATAATTTTAAATTTTTAATACACAGGTCATTATAAATATTCTATGACTTGTTTTAATGCTTTTATATTCAGTAACTTTTAGGAGGTTGATAATCTTGTGGAGGCAGTTTAAGCTGCTTTAAAAATAACGGCAGGGAAGCCTCGTGTTTGCCATTAATAGCAAGTTCAACAGAGTAGTTCCCGAATTTCTCAAGCCGCAAGCCTTGCAAGTTAATTATCAAATTAGCCGCCACAGATTCATCATCAGTAGAAAATTTAATATTTATGTTCCCATCAATAGGCGGTATGATATTTTTGCCATCTTCTTCAACAATGGTGATTTTTATTGGATGCACACCTTCCTCTATTCGTAAGAATCGGATGCGCATAGCGAGTGTACAAAACGGATGGACAACCGGCACATTCTGTGCCCAGACCGAATCAAAAGCGCCCAATATGTTCAATTTGCCTTGATTATCAGTGGCAGCGTCGCAAACTACAAAAACTTCAATATTCATTTATAGATTCTGCAAATTTAAATATCTATTTTTCCTTTTTTAAAGGCTTTTGAAAAATTTATATCAATGTTTGCGGAAAAGTTCAATTAATAATCCTGTGCCAAATAATCTTTTTTTAATCCTTAGCAAACCGATAACAATTGGATTTGCGGGTGAATATTTATTGGTGTGACGCAATGATAAAGCGCCTTAACTTGCTAAACCAGGTGAATGATAATTTCTTGCTGATTGGCAAGTATATAAACACAATTCAAAACCCGCCACCGCAAATAACAGGCTTATCGCAAAGGAAATACAAAACATCATAAACCGCTCAAAGCGGATGCAGAGCCTAAATAGTCCCAAAATTATGCCGAAAACGTTGCATCCCAATCTTTCCAAACTGGTTCGTAACCGAGCCGTTGTATGGTTTCAACGACCTCTTTGACGCTCCTTGTATCGGCTATCTGGAACTGATGTTCCGCCGCCGCATTTGGCGTCACAGATTCATCAAAAATCATTGCCCCGCGGGTCTTATGCAATTTTTCTTTACCTGCCCCCGTATAACCGCCCGGTTCTGTGTGACTGCCGGCGCTTATGAGTGTTATACCTAACGGTAACAAACCGTCCCTCAAATATGATGGTTCGCGCGTGCTTAATACCAGCCCAACATCCGGCAGCATTATCCGATAAGCGCAAACAAGTTGGACAAGTTCAGTATCGGTTAATGTAACAGGCGGATTAAACAAACCTGCGCAAGGTCTTAAACGCGGTATGGATATTGTTATATAAGATTTCCAGCAATTTTTAAGCAAATGATTGGCGTGAGCAGCAACGCAAATCGCCTCATATCGCCAATCGCCCAGACCATAAAGCGCGCCAATCCCTAACCGTCTAAATCCTCCAAGATAGGCGCGGTCTTGAGTCTCTAAACGGTTCTCAAAATGTCGTTTTGGACCGCTGAGGTGCAACTGCGCGTAAAGTTTAGGATTGTAGGTCTCCTGATAAAGCACAAGTCCTTCTGCCCCAGCTTTAACCAATCGGCGATATTCATCAACGGTTAATCTCCCAATCTCAAGCGAAACCGATGGCACCTCCGAATGAACCGCCTTTACGCACTCTTCAAGATATGCGGTGGAAACAAATTTTGGATGTTCCCCCGCAACGAGTAAGATGCTCCTGAATCCCTGTCTTTTTAATTCGCGAGCCTCTTGCAATACTTCATCAATCGTCAAAGTAACACGCAAAACGTTGTTATCTCGCGAAAACCCGCAATATTTGCAATTATTAACGCATTCATTTGAAACATACAGCGGTGCAAATAGACGCACTACCTTGCCAAATCGTCGAAGCGTCAAAGAACGGGCAAGATTTGCCATCTTTTCCAGATAACCGTTAGCCACAGGCGAAATTAACCGAGCAAAGTCAACGAGGGATAGTGTAGGTTTTCTTAAACTTTCCTCCACCTCTTTGGCAGAGCTGTTCAAAGATTTTTCAACTAAATTTTCAACTGGCAATGTTTTTAACGCCTCAACGAAAGTCATATAAAACAATATACCAAATTTTGCGGATATTTCCATTAAACGGAAAAATAATGGGGATAAAATATAACACTACTTGACACTGTCATATTTAATGCTATATTACTTTGTGATGACAACGAGCCGGGAAAATAAATTGAGTGAGTTGACCCTTGCAGAGTTGGCAGAAAAGACAGGGTGTCCGCAGCGAACAATTCGTTTCTATATAGCGCGCGGGTTATTGCCTCCGCCAAACAAGGCAGGTCGCGGGGCAAGTTATGGCGAGGAGCATTTGCGGCGGATAATGGAGATTCGCCAATTGCAGGCAAAGGGGCTAACTTTGGCAGAGATTAGCCGCAAACTCACAGGCGAGACGCAAGCAAAAGGAACAGTTGTTCCTACAATGTGGTGGTTATATCAACTCGCCCCGGATGTCATCGTGCAGGTACGGAGCGATGCAAGTCCGTGGCGGCTTCGTAAAATTCAACGCGCCTTAAATGAACTAATGGCGACGTTGTCAGAAACAATAACTGATGGAGGAAATTAAATGAATGCCACAAAGATGTTTTATTTGAGCTAGTTCCTCCATCAATTATATTTGCAAAAAATCCGCTGGTTGTCTTTGGAGAATCTAAAGAACCAGGTGAGACAACAATTACCGTCTTATGGGAGGGAAAGAATGGAAAAGGAGAATTGAAACTGCCAATCAATCTCTCTGAAACCGATGATGCAGAAACGGTGATGTTGTTACAGGGCGCCCGATTAATAACCGATTTAGAATCGCAGATTGAACCAGTCCCATCACAAATGTATCAGGTGCAAAAGAATTGGAAAAATTAAACGAATTAGAAAAACTAAGCAAAAAATATGGTCTGGCAAGTCGGGCAATGTCTCTTGTCGCAATAGTAAAACGAGAGAGCGATAAACCCGGTGAACTTCCAAAGACGATAGTTGTGCCAGTAGGTATGCCGCAAGACGTGGAATTCAGCGCATATTTCCAGCAGCCACAACAAAAACAAGAATCGTATGGTGAAATTATGAAAAGTGTTCGGTATTGCATTTTTTCCCGTCCATCAGAAGAACATTATGAACAGCCTATTGCCCGCGATAATATTATACCAGAATATTGTATGCATGCGGAAAAGGATGTTGATTATGATGAAGATTTATTAACTTATCTTGCCGGGGAAATTTTACCTGATGGCGGATTGTCGGGTAATAATGACGAAGAGCGCTGGTTAAAAACTGCAATTGTATTGTTCTATTTCATTGAGAACAGAAGAACACTCAGAACTTTCAGGCATCTTGTAGCCAAGATGATATCGTTCCTTAAAAATCATCCTTTAACAAACATTAATGAGTATAGAAAACGGCTTGTTTCTATGGCAGAACAAGAAGTCCCATTACATTACGATGTAAGGCAGATATTAGACGACCTGATACGATATAGAAGAATAGATGTTTATGAAGCATTGGATAGAATAAAACGACTGATAATATAACAACGATTGAAATATTGTTTTTGTATCTCTTCTAAAGAGGGGGTGTATAACAAGCAGCTGGAAGTTGGTTCGTACTTTACCAGCTTCCAGCTGGATTGATTTCGGACAACATACTTGCTGGAATGTACATAGTAGCATAGGCATTCTTGTATGTGATTTTAATGTGTCAGCAAGATGGTGGCGCCATATTGAATAAAATCAGCTATTTGCTAAATAATTGATTTGCGGGTGAATTAAATAATTCTCCTATCTTTTAGAAATTTTAGGACAGATTCTCTTGTTATGATTGGCGTTGCTGTTCTTCGACGTTTTGCGTTCAAGGCAACAAGAAGGCCGTCGTTCACAAGGTTCATCATATGTTGCGAAGAGATAGAAAACGCCTTTACAATTTCGCTGCCTTTAATCAATGGTTTTTTATGCGGCAAAATAATTTCAATTACTCTGTTCCATTCTTCAGTCTCATCATCTGAACTTGTTAATGAATTTATGACATTGTCCTGCGCCTTTTGTAAACTTTCCAGAAGAACAAAAACAAACGTCTTTCTTGAATTTTTTCTTCTTAAATCAAATGCCCATTCCAATCTTCCATCCTCAATCATTGCTACTATTTCATCCTCGCTAATGCCAAGCGCCACACTGCATAAACGCAAAGGCACAAGCGAAGTCCTGACCTCTATGCTTCGCGGGATTTTCAAAGGTGTCTGATAATTTTCCAGCTTATTCATTTTTCCTCCTTGTTTTCTCTGAGGCTTTAAAGCCTTATTTTATTTCAATATGTCATTGACATATTTCACAATATACATCATAGTATATGTAATATATGTAATAATAATACGCAATATATGAAATATAGCAAGAAAATTTACACAATATCTTTATCGGATTTATCAAAACTGATTTATGAAGGCAGGAAAAGATTGGGGTTAACGCAGAGTGAACTTGCCAAAAGGGCGGGTGTTTCTTTGCGAACAATTCAATTGTGGGAAATAGGAAAAACTGCCCCCCAGCCGCATAAACTCCGTTTGTTGAGCGAGGCAATAAAAATCCCGCTTGATGCTTTAAATCTTAAATCCAATGCAAGCCAACCTGTGCCTTTAAAGTCTATGTTTCCTCGTCGCGTGCCAGTTGTAAGCTGGGCAAAGGCAGGTCTTGGTGGGAATTTTGGAAATCTTGCATTTCAAATTGATGAATGGATTGACACAGATTGTCGCGACCCGGATGCTTATGCGTTAATAATAGAAGGCGATTCTATGTTGCCCGAATTTAAGCCGGGCGACCGTGTAGTTTTTATGCCAAATATTGAACCGCGCAACGGTGATATTGTAGTGGCAATGCTTTCAAGGACTGAGGATGTATTTTTCAAACTATTTCACCGCGTTGGCGAGAAGGGTGAAATTGTGCGATTGACGAGTTTTAATCCGGCTTATCCACCGCTTGAATATTACGTTAACGAATTTGAGTTCATACATCCAATGTATAGTATGATACGGATGCGAAGGTCGTAAGATGATTATTTATTAGTTTGGTTTTTCGATTTAGGCTGGGTGTCTTCAATCGGGGCATCAAAATCCCAGTCGCCGCCCATTGCTTTGTATAATGCAACGAGGTAGGTTGAAATATCGCTTCTTGATTGCTCTAATGCGTCTTCTGAGGAGAGCAGGGAACTTTGCGCACTAATCACATTTAAAAAGTCTGTTTCTCCTTCTGTATATAATTTGACGGCAATGTCAACCGCCTGACGATTTGAATTAACAGCATTTTGCAAAGCTATAAAATGTTCCTGCTCTTTCGTAAGCGCAATTATCGCATTTTCCACTTCCCCAAGGGCGTTCAAAACTGTTTTTTGATAACCAATAAAAGCCTCATCGCGTAGTGCTTCTTGAAGTTTTATATTTGATTTAATAGCCCCGCCGCGAAATATATCCCAACTAATTCCGGGACCAACAGAACCGGTACGAACGGGATTAGAAAAGAAGTCGCTGACTGAATTTTCCTGAAAAGTAAAGCCGCCGGTAATGTTAAATTTAGGAAACAAATCGGCAATAGCCACGCCAATTTTTGCAGTTGCAGAATGAAGTTGCGCCTCAGCATAACGGATGTCAGGGCGACGTCGCAACAGTTCAGAAGGTATGCTGATACTTACATTTGAAGGCGGCGCAGGGATTGGCGCGGGGGTATTCAATTGGTCGAGCAGTTCTGACGGTGTCTTTCCAAGTAAAACGCTGATATTGTGGATGGTCTGTATTTTCTGCGATTCAAGTATTGAGATTTGTGATTCAGTGGTTGAGGCTTGAGCCTCTGCGTTCGCTACGTCAAGTTTGCTCACAAATTGAGCTGCGAATCGTTTCCGCGCTATTGATGCGGTTTCTAATTGATCTTTCAAGTTCGCCTTTGCGATATCAATCTGTTTCTGGATCATTCGCAAACGGATGTAATTCATAGCGACTTCACCTGTTAATGTGACTACAACATCGCGATAATATTCGACTGAACCTGCAATGTTAGCCATTGCTGCTTCAACATTGCGTCTGTTCCCGCCAAAAAAATCTAACTCCCACAGTGCGTCAACCCCTGCCATTAAAGAATCCGGGTCTCTTGAAGGTCTGTTCTGAGAATACCTGCTATAAGATGCGGAAGATGAAACTGACGGGAACAGGCTTGCGCGAGTTATTCCCAAAGAAGCCCTTGCTTGTCTAATCCGTGTAACGGCAATTTTTGCGTCAAGGTTTTCTTTAATTGCTGATTCAACAAGGCTAACGAGTATGGAGTCATTAAAGTTTGTCCACCATCGGGT
>JAKPVM010000109.1 GCA_029572555.1 Verrucomicrobiota bacterium
AATCTATCCATCCGATAAAATGTCTGTTTGACGACATTATCCAATGGAAGGCAACATTATTACCTGCAATGCCGCAAATATTTAGGGCGTTTATTCACCCTTCTGTACCAAAAGAACTTCCCTTAAGACTATGCGTGAGCGGTTCAGCGCCTTTGCCTGTGGATACACTTGAACATTTTAACAAGAAGTTCTCGTTTCCATTAATTGAAGGCTATGGATTAAGCGAGGCAAGCCCGGTGTGTGCCGTAAATCCGATTAAAGGTCCCTGGAAAGCCGGTTCAATCGGAAAACCGCTTCCTCGTGTTGAATTAAGCGTCCAAGACGATGACGGCAATTTTCTTGACCATGGGGTTGTTGGAGAAATCTGCGTCAGAGGCGGAAATGTAATGCGGGGCTACTGGAATATGCCGGAAGAAACATCAAAGATTTTCAGAAACGGTTGGCTATTAACGGGAGACGTCGGCTATATGGACAAGGATGGATATTTTTATATCACGGATAGAAAGAAAGATATGCTCCTTGTGAACGGGAACAATGTGTATCCGAGGGAAATTGAGGAAATTATACTCAGGTTTCCGGGCATTAAAGAGGCGGCAGTCATCGGCAGACCTGATACTCGTCGTGGAGAACAACCTGTTGCTTACGTTTCTCTGAATGAAGGCATTAATATATCTATTGATGATTTAATAAAATTTATGCGCGAATATCTTGCCGATTATAAAGTGCCTAAAAAAATCATTGTCCTCACAGAACTTCCACACAATGCCACAGGCAAAATACTAAAGACCGAATTAAGAACAAGAAACGATTAAAGACAATTTCACAATTGTAAAACCGTATTATCATTGATTATTTACAGGCATACGATTGCAAGTTTTCAATATCTGCCTGAACCATTTCTGTAATTATTTCTTTAAAATTTTTAGAAGGTTGCCAATTTAAAAGCCGTTTTGCCTTGGTTGAGTCTCCAACAAGTTTCTCCGGGTCTGCTGGTCTTAATAATCGCTGGTCTTGCTTAACATATTCTTGCCAATCAAGTCCTAAATGCTCAAATGCGATTTGTGCCATTTCTTTAACGGAATGCAATTCGCCTGTGGCAAAAACAAAATCCTCGGGCTTTTTATACTGCAATGCCAACCACATACCTATCACATAATCTTTTGCGTATCCCCAATCTCTTTGAGCGTCAAGGTTTCCAAGATGCAATTCTTTTTGAATGCCGAGTTTAATAGCAGCGGCGGCGAAAGAGATTTTCTTAGTAACAAAATTTTCACCCCGTCTTGGCGATTCGTGATTAAACATAATCCCATTTACGGCGAACAGGTTAAATGCCTTTCTATAAACCCGAACCATTTGAGTTGCAAAAGCCTTAGCGCAACCATACGGGCTGACTGGCAGCATAGGGGTTTCTTCATTTTGAGGAAATTGTTGGGGAGTACCGTAAATCTCACTTGAAGTAGCATGAAAAAATTTTGTCGCTTTTGGTAAATCCCGTATCAACTCAAGAATACGCAATGTGCCCATAGCGATTTGCTCACAGGTAAGTTCCGGCATCTCAAAGCTCAAACCAACATGGCTTTGACCGGCAAGATGATATATCTCGTCAGGTTCCGATTTTATAAGTGCCCGTCTTATCGTGTTCGGGTCGTCAAGATCTCCGTAATGTAAAAAAAACGTCTTATTATAAATCTCCGAATTATGATAAAGATGGTCTATTCTTGAACGGGTGAGGATACTTGTCCTGCGAACAATTCCATGAACTTCATAACCTTTTTCAATCAACAATTCAGCAAGATATGAACCATCTTGTCCTGTAATCCCGGTAATTAATGCCCGCGGTTTTTTATCTTGCAACATTATTAAGTTCGGCTGATGTTTGGAGAAAAAGGATTGTCATCCTGACGTTTCACTTTTCCCGAAAGTTGGTCATTAAGCGATCTTATATCTGCGTCAACCATCAATTTAACGAGGTCTTGAAACTTTGTTTTTGGCTCCCATCCAAGTTTCTGTTTCGCTTTACTAAAGTCGCCCCTCAAATAATCAACCTCTGATGGTCTGAAATACCGTGTATCAATTTCCACATATTTGCGCCAATCAAGCCCGACATAATCAAAGGCAATCTCGAGGAATTCTTTTACGCTATGACTTTCATTTGTTGCTATGACGTAATCATCAGGTTCAGGTTGCTGCAACATAAGCCACATTGCCCCCACATATTCTTTCGTATATCCCCAATCGCGCATTGCGTCTAAATTGCCCATATATAACTTCTGTTGTAAACCGGCTTTTATATGAGCGATGGCGCGGGTGATTTTTCTGGTAACAAAAGTTTCTCCGCGTCTTGGAGATTCATGATTGAATAAAATCCCATTACTTGCATGCACTCCGTAAGCCTCGCGATAATTTACTGTTATATAATATGCAAGAACTTTGGCGCAGGCATACGGACTTCTCGGGTGAAATGGGGTTTTTTCAGTTTGAGGTATTTCCGCAACTTTGCCATACATTTCGCTGGAAGATGCCTGATAAAATTTAGCCTTAACACCGGTTTGACGCAAGGCTTCAAGTAATCTTACCGTGCCGGTTCCTGTAATATCAACGGTGTATTCGGGATTATCAAAACTAACACGGACATGACTTTGCGCTGCAAGATTATAAACTTCATCCGGTTGAATATTCGCTACAAGTCGCATAAGGGCACTGGCGTCGCTTAAATCTCCGTAGTAAAGAAACAACCTTGCTCTGCCGGAATGAGGGTCATCATAAATATCGTCTAATCGCCCAGTATTGAACGTGGATGCCCTTCTTATTATTCCGTGAACTTCATACCCTTTTGAAAGTAATAGTTCAGCTAAATACGAACCATCCTGTCCTGTTACACCTGTAATTAACGCTTTTTTAGGCATAATTTTTTATGGAACTATTTTCTCAATTTTTAAGAACCACTTTCAAGTTTTTATTTTATCTATTAGGAGTCTGTTGCACAAATTAATTCAACCATAAATAAACAAAGGATTTACAGGGATATTTTTATTTAACAGGGATAGACACGATATACAGGATAGAGCAGAGAGTAGGAGATGGTTATAGGAACAGTAGACGGATAGAAAAAACCCGCAATCGCGGGTGATAGGATTGTAGCAAAACGATACAAATACATTATAAAACCCATAGCAGTGGGTGACAGAAC
>JAKPVM010000115.1 GCA_029572555.1 Verrucomicrobiota bacterium
ATACTTGCGATTCAGGGCCTTAATGTTTCAGCTACAAATGGAGACTTTTTCATTGAAGCCGAACTGGAAGCCGGAACTGCAACTGACATTCGCATTGACCAGACCAGATACTTTGCATTGCCAACGCCGGGCGCGCCAAACGGCGCAGGAACATCCGACCTCGGACCCATTATAAAAGAAATCTCCAATACCCCGTCTATTCCGGAGGATTCTGATGATATTTTGATAACGGCGAGTGTTACTCCTTCTTTTGCGCCTGTGGTTTCAAATATACTATACTATAGGGTTATGTATGGCGCAGAAGTGTCTGTTCCGATGCTGGATAATGGAACGGGTGGAGACCTTGTTGCGGGTGATGGAATTTATAGCGGCGTAATTCCAGCAACTGCCTCTACACAAGGGCAGATGGTCAGGTGGTATATGGTCTCAATAGATTCTTTGAACAGAACATCTCGTTTCCCTATATTAACGGATACAAATCGTTGCCCAATTTATCTTGGAACTGTAATTAAAAACCCATCGTTAACAAATCCTTTGCCTGTATTTCATTGGTTTATACAAAGTCCGGGCGCTGCGGACACAGATGCCGGAACGCGTTGTTCGGTGTTTTACGACGGGATATTTTACGACAATATTTATATAAATATTCACGGACAATCCAGCCGAGGCTTTCCAAAGAAGAGTTATGATATTGAATTTAATCCGGGCTATCGTTTCAGATACGATCCGAACGAAACACCGGTTGGCGATATTAATTTTATGACAACTTATCCTGACAAGGCGCATGTGAGAAATATTCTTGCTTATGAGACTTATAAAGCAGCCGGTTCGCCTTACCACTGGGTTATACCTGCGCGTGTTCAACAAAACGGCAGTTTCTGGGGAGATATTCATATAATGGAAAATGGAGATACCGATTATCTTGAACGAATTGGAAGAGACCCCAATGGTCCGCTTTACAAAATGTACAATACATTTAACAGCAGTCCGGGGCACGCAAATATTGCTTCGGGAAACGCAGAAAAGAAATCCAGAAAATGGGAGGGTAATGCAGATTTGCTTGCATTATTGAATGGGGTAATTCAGTCCAGCGTAACTAACCGCACGATATTTTTATATGACAATGTGGATATACCACAGATGATTAATATGCTTGCCGCCCGCGTTGTGACAGGAGACCAGGATTGTTGCCATAAAAATTATTATTTATACAGGGATACTATGGGCAATGGCGAGTGGCAAGCATTTGCATGGGATGTTGACTTGAGTTTTGGCAGACGTTGGAGTTCATCATTAACATACTGGGATGATACAATTGTGATAAACACATATATGCCAGTTGGCGATAACAATGGTCTTTTCAACGCGCTCTATCAAACACCACAAATAGCCGAGATGTATTGGCGGAGGTTGAGAACTTTAATGGATGAGATATTGCAACCGCCGGGCACACCAACAAATCAACTAAAATTTGAAAAACGAATTGATGAATTAACATCAATTATTGCCCCTGACGCAGCCCTTGACCTGTCAAAATGGGGTACCTGGGGCAATGGTTCAGCGTCATCTACTTGCTGTGTTCAGACGCAACCGCAAGCAGCAAATATTATAATAAACAATTATTTACCACAGAGAAGGCTTTATTTGTTCAACAATATGGTTGTTACGGCTGGTGGAAAAATTCCTTTAGCTCAGCCTGCCGATGTAAAGATTGCATTTGGAAAAATCGAATTTAATCCTGCCTCTGGAAAACAATCCGAAGAATACATCCAACTGACTAATATTAATTCGTTTGCTGTTGATATATCCGGATGGAAATTAGATGGCGGAGTGCGTCATACATTTAAACCCGGCACAGTAATTCCGTCTAATGGGGTGGTGTATGTATCGCCGGATGTGAACGCATTTAGGTCTCGTCAAGTCCAACCTAAAGGTGGTATGGCTTCATTTGTTCAAGGAAATTATCAAGGACAACTTTCAGCACGAGGTGAATATGTTATCCTTTTGGATAAGAATAGTAATTTTGTTAACATTGGTTCTTATACGCCAGTGCCGAGCCTTGAGCAGCAATATTTAAGAATCACAGAGTTAATGTATAATCCATCGCCTTTTGCAGGCAGTGGTTATGATGCGCAGGAATTTGAATACATAGAATTGAAAAATATCGGGTCTTCTACAATCTCGCTTGCAGGCGTGCGGTTCACTAACGGTGTTTATTTTGACTTCTCAAATAGTTCAGTTCAGACGGTTGGCGCGGGTCAAACTCTGCTTATTGTAAAGAATTTTGAGGCATTTGTTCAGCGATACGGAAATGTTTTAAACATAGCCGGTGTTTATACAGGTTCGCTTGAAAATAACGGGGAACGAATTACACTCCTTGATTCAAACGGAGAGGAGATTCTTGATTTTAGTTACGATAATAATTGGTATCCAATGACAGATGGGTTTGGTTTTGCTCTTGTGGTCGTTAATGAAAAAGCAGAACCTGATGATTGGAACAAAAAATATAATTGGCGCGCTGGTTCTGTATTTAACGGAACGCCTGGTTCAACAGAACCGCAACCAACTGCAATCCCACATATTGTAATTAACGAAATTCTTTCTCGTTCTGATAATCCTCCGCCATTTGATACGATTGAATTATTCAATATGGAAGATTATCCAGTGGATATCAGTGGATGGTTTTTGACTGATGATTTTAGAACAACAGCAAAATATAGAATCCCGGACGGCACTGTCATTCAACCGTATTCTTTCTGGACTGTAGATGAGATGGAATTCAATAAAAATCCGGGAGAATTTCCGAGTTTTGCCCTTAGCGCAAATGGAGATGAGATTTATCTATTTTCTGCCGATGCAAACGGAAATATTACTGGTTATTTTGATGGTTACGAATTTGGTGCATCAGAAGATGGTGTAACGATTGGAAGATATGTTACAAGCGATGGGAAGATTCATTTTGTATCGCAACTTGAACCTACGTTGGTTCATAGCAATACTGTCCCGCGCGTCGGACCTGTTGTTATAAGTGAAATTATGTATAATCCGCCGGGGCGTAATTCAAATGACCCTCCATCAAGTTATGTTGAACTTGCCAATGTTTCTACAAATGAAGTTCGTTTATTTATCGAAAATACAACTAATGTATGGAGGCTGACAGGTGGTATAGAATTTGTATTTCCGACGAACATAACACTAATCCCGCAAGAACGAATTCTTATTGTTGGATTCGATGTTCAGGGAAATCCTTCAATGGAATCTGCTTTTCGTTCGATTTACCGTGTTTCAACAAACATACGAATTTTAGGGGCGTTTTCGAAAAAGTTAAACAACGATGAAGATGAAATTCAATTGATGAAGCCTGTTTATGATAAAAGCGGGAGTATAATGGAAGTCCTTGTAGAAGAAGTTCATTATAAAGATTCTCCGCCATGGACACCTGCGGCCGATGGGATTGGGTTATCGCTCCAGCGGTTACACTTAAATGAGTTCGGAAATGAACCGACGAACTGGGTTGCATCAAAACCAACGTCAGGCAAGGAACTAACGAACTGGTCTCCACCATTAATTGTAGCGCAACCGCAAAGTCAAAATGTAATTTTAAATAGTAATATGGTTTTGAATGTTCAAGCCGGTGGTCAATCTGATTTACAATATCAGTGGCGGTTTAATGGAGCAAACATAGATGGGGCTACAAATTCAGTATTACAGATTACTAAGGCGCAACTATATCATTCTGGGATTTATCAAGCCTGCGTTATCAGTGAAAACGGTTCGGTGTTCAGCGAACAGGTGGAGGTATCGGTTATGATTCCAGCCACAATTCTTGCTCAACCACAAGATGTGGCGGTATTTCCGGGAGATGCGGCGGTATTTGGTGTTGCAGTCTCCAGTATTGCCGCAATATCATATCAATGGCTGAAAAACGATGTCCCAATACCGGGCGAAACAAATGCAGTTTTAACCATACCATCTGCGTCGCCGTCGGATATTGGCGATTATACGGTGTTAATTTCAGATGAAACAGCAACAATAAAAAGTCAATCCGCAAAATTGACAGTCTGGTTACACCCGATATTTGTTATTCACCCAAAGACAACGAATATTAATCCGGGAGCAACTGCTACATTCAATGCTCAAGCCCTAAGCCGCACACCGATACAGTATCAATGGCGAAAGAATGGCATTGAAATATCAGGAGAGACAAATCAATCAATTACCATCATAAACGCACAGCTTGAACAAGCAGGAATTTATACCGTCATAGCAACTGATAATTATGGTTCGTTTGAAAGCGACCCTGCTGATTTGAATGTTTTAGTTAAACCATCAATTATAAAACAACTTATGCCGTCGAATGTAGTTGCTTATGTAGGTGAAGATGTAAGTTTTGCAATTGGCGCTAATGGGCTTTTGCCAATAAGTTATCGTTTTAGAAAGAATAGCGGCACTGTAACTAATATTATTCTTCGTGATACGAACTGCGTATTTACGATAACAAATGTGCAGTTTGAACACGCTGGCTATTATGATGTTGCAATGACCAATGTTGCTGGAAACGCAAATTCGTTGTCAATTCGGGCATATCTAACCGTGATGACACCGATGTCAAATGCAATAGCAAGACCGGGGTCAAACGCAGTATTTACAATAAACGCAAAGGTTACTTCATCAGCCACTGTGCCATCTACTATGGCGCTAAAATACAAATGGTTCTTCAATGAGACTAATTTACTTATTTCGTCTGGCACCAATTACCTTACGATAACAAATGCTACTTACGAAAACGAAGGGGTATATACAGTGATTGCCACAAATTTAGTTGGGACTGTCATTACTCAATCCGCTTTATTAATAATTACAGAAAAACCAATAATAGTTCGCCACCCATCATCGCAGATTGTTGCTGTTGGAGCAAAAGCCGAGTTTTCTGTGGTTGCGGAAGATGCAGAGCCGTTGCATTATAGATGGTTTTTTAATGATGTTGAAATTCCAGATGGTGACACTCCGATTTTAACAATTACAAACGCTCAACAGTCATTGACAGGAGAATATTTTGTCATTGTTTGGAATGACGCAGGTTCAGTCACCAGTGAGGTTGCAACATTAACTGTTCAGTCAGGCAATGATTCTGATAATGATGGTTTGCCAGATGAATGGGAAATTTCTAATGGATTGAATCCACAATTTAATGACGCCATTGAAGATAAGGATAAAGATGGTATGTCAAACCTTGCCGAATATATCGCAGGAACAAATCCAAACGATTCAACCAGCAAATTGAAAATCGCATCTATTGTTCTTGATAGTAATAAAATTGTAAGAATTGAATTTGAATCTGTGGCTGGCAAACAATATCTGATTGAATATAAGACGAATTTAAACAGCGGGCTATGGAATATTGTTACGAACCTCACCGCTAATTCAACGAATAAAATCTCAATTATTGACAATACAGTAGATAATATCAGGCAAAGATTTTACCGAATCGTTATCCCCTGAAATCATAAGAGAAGCAACGCCGCTTAATTATCTAAATTTTAATAGAATATTCTTTTAATTTATTATATAGGGTTTGTCTTCCCATACCGAGCCGTTTAGCGGCAAGTTGTTTTTTTCCATTGCATTCGCGCAAGACTTGAACTATGGCGTTTCGTTCAATAACTTGCCATAAAGACAACCCTGATGGAGCGGCGTCCTTAATATTCGTTGTTATACCGGTTAAAATATCTTTTGAATCAATCATTGGTCCATCGGCGATTAAAACCGCCCGTTGAATCTCGTTCTGAAGTTGACGAACATTGCCAGGCCAGTCATAGGATATTAATGAATCTTGCGACTCTTTTGTAAAACCTTGAAACGACCTTCCGGCCTGGGCGGAAAATTGTCGCAAGAATAAATTAGCCAATGGAACAATCTCTTCTTTTCTTTCACGCAGTGGCGGAATTGCTATTGTGATTGTGCTTATTCTATAATACAGATCCTCGCGAAGTTTGCCGGATTGTAGAGCCTCGTCAATCTCTCGATTTGTGGTAGCAACTATTCGCGCATCAATTTTATATGAAAAACGACCGCCAACAGGTCTGACTTCTTTGTCTTGAAGAACGCGCAAAAGTTTGCTCTGGGTTTCAATCGGCATTTCTGAAATTTCATCCAGTAATAGCGTGCCTTTTTCGGCTTGATGAAACAATCCATCTCTATCTATGTGAGCGCCGGTGTAAGCGCCTTTTACAGAGCCGAATAGTTCGCTTTCGATCAGTTCTCGCGGAAGCGCGGCGCAATTAACTTTAACCATAGGTCCGGTAGAACGCGGGCTTAAAGTGTGAATTAGGTCGGCGATAACTTCTTTTCCGGTTCCGCTTTCACCAGTGATGAATACAGGGGCGTCGCTTGGTGCAATTCGTTCTACAGTGCGAAGTATTTGTTTCATTGATTGGCTGATGAACACCGGCGATGAACCGCTGCTAAGAGACAATAGGGCTTGACGAAGGGCTGCTGTTTGTTCGTTCAGCGCTTTGTGTTCCAGTGCGCATTCAAGCGAGCGCAACAATCTTTTAGCGTCAAATGGCTTTTGAAGATAATCGTAGGCGCCAAGTTTTGTCGCAGCCACAGCGGACTCAACTGTGGCGTAGCCGGTCATTATGATAATTTCTGCTGTAGGCAAAGCGCGTTTAATAAATGGCAATAGTTCAATTCCATCAGCATCGGGCAATTTTAAATCAAGCAGGATTAAATTCGGGTTAAGATTGTTTAAGTTTTCTTTTAATTCTTTTCCTGTAGAAGATTCACAAACCTGGTAATCATTTTCCACGAGGATATCTTTTAGCAATCCGCGAAAGTTTGCCTCGTCATCAACAATTAATACCTTTGGTTTCATCGTAATAAAATTATCGCTTAATCAAATTTTGCGTCAGGATATTGTTGTAAAATAGTCTGTTTGATTTTCATTTCTTCCTGCGGCTGAAACAATTTGCGTGGGATTCTACGCCTTATTGAGTCCAATAGCAACAACCAATCTTCAAGCGTCGGTTTTTCTATTTTTTGCCACTGTTCATAACGGTGACTACGGCAAAAAAAATACCAACTTCCTCCTCTGTGGCGGGCGAATATTTGCAGTGTTTCGCCATCAGCGGTTGTTCTTTTCCATCCGATTTCCGATTTATTTGCCATTATTCTAATATTATAACCATATTTTGAAACAGGCAAATAAAGAGAAAATAAACTCAAGGTTAATGAAGTCTAATAAGTATATAGAAAGTATCCACTATTTTGTGTTTTGTTTTAATGGACAAATACAATAAATTGGTTGAAGTTTAAATAGTATGCGCACATTAAGAAAAATAGGTTTGATTTCCAGATGGGTTATCTCCTGTTTTCTTTTGTATAATGTAGCAGGGGCGTCAGTTTATATAAACGAAATTCTTTTTAATCCACCGGGGACTGACACGCCAAATGAATATATTGAAATTAGAGGCACGCCGAATTATTTACTTCCCGATGGGACCTACTTGATAAATATCGAGGGCGATGCGAATGGCAATCCGGGAACTATACAAAACATTTTTGACCTATCATCTGTTTGCATTGGTGGGAACGGTTTTATTGTATTATTGCAAAAAGATAGCCCATACACCGCAGCAGCAGGCTCTACTGTCTTAAAAAACACCGGCAGCGGTGCCGGTTGGGGAAGTGATTCAACAAGCAGCATCAATCATTCTGGCGAAAATAGTCAAACTGATTTGGAAAATCCATCTTCAACATTTATGTTAATCCAGACTCCATCAAAACCGACGATTGGAATGGATATTGATGATGATAACGACGGTTTGCCTGATGCTCAAATATACACTAATTGGGTTGTTCTGAATTCAATTGGGATACTTGATTCTTCTGGTGCTGGCGATATTGCTTATGGCTTGATTAATTATCGGGCAAATCCTGCCGCCACATCGGTTTTTGGCAGAACATTGGAAATAAATTTTACACCTTCCTATGTTGGGAGGCTTGGCAATACGATAGGCAATACTGAAAACGACTGGCTTGTTAGCGATAACCTTGGCGGCGCTGCGCCAGTATGGATTGTTGGTCCGCCGGGGTCAACTCTGCCAACGGGTTTTGCTATGGCGCCGCTGAATAACATTGGGGCGCCTAACTTCAATGATTCTTTAATTCCTGGCGTCGTCATTTCACAAATCTCAGACAGTATATCTCTTTCGGAAAATGGGGGAACAAATGGTTATAGCATAAGATTAAACACGCAGCCGTATGGTATAGTTACAGTTCAAATATCTACCGATGGTCAGAGCTTAATCAGCACAAATAATGGCAGCACATTTTTTTCATCAGGTTCTATAACTTTTTCCAATACAAACGCCGTTGTGGTGACTGTCAAGGCAATTGATGACAACATAGTTGAAACGGTAGTTCATAAATCGGTTGTTGCTCATTCTATTGCCTATACAGAAGATAATTTGAATTATCCAACTACAAGTATAGTAGCAGACATAGTTTTTTATATTACTGATAATGATTCTATTTTGTTAAATGAAATTAAAGTTAATCCGGCGGGAGAAGATTCGCCTTATGAATTTGTTGAAATTCTCGGTCAGCCATCAGCGCTTTTGAGAAATGTATATTTTCTTGTTATAGACGGGAATGGAGACAAAGACCCGGGCGAAGTGGATTTTATATTAAACCTTGATGGAACTCAGATTGGTAGTAATGGGTTATTGTTTTTATGCGGCTCTAATTCGCCGTATGTTTTAGATTCAAATACATCGGTTTATTATATCCCTGAATTTAGCGATGTTGGGGGAGTTTTATTAAATGGATGCGCCTCATTTTTATTGTTATCCACAACAAATCCGCCATATCAAGGACGCGATCTTGATGATGGTAATAATGGGACTCTTGAGGATTTGAGTAGTGATGTATTTGTTTATGACGCCGTCGGATGGACTGCGCATAGAACCAATGACATTGTCTATGGTGGGGTTGCTCTTAACCTCCTCAAAGGCACTCCAGACGCTGCAACGAGGTTTTCTCAAAACTTAACAAGATTATCCTCCAATGCGTGGTTTTACGGAAAATTATTTGGAGACACTGGCAATTTATTGGAGTATGATGAATTAAATGTAAGCCCTAATTTCCCGTCCGGTGTAAATATGACGCCGGGGCGTTCAAATATTGCGGTTTTGACTATAAGCAGGATAGATGCAATTTCAGGAGTAATTGGAGACGCAACAAATCCAGAAGTTTATTTTACTATTAGCAATACTGTGGTTTCTCCCACAAACCTTTCTATAAACATATCCGCAAACAATTCAAATGTGGTAAGTAATTTAATGGTAACCAGAATTGCAGGATATAATTATAAACTCGCGGTAGAACCTTGTGGCATCGGTTATTCTGCCATAACAATTACTGTTTCAAACGGAGGTGGAAGTGCAACACGCTCATTTCTTTATGCGGCATCAGCTATGGGACGCAGTGGAGGACTGTTTTTGACAGGCGCTTCGGACGCTTCCGCAGCGATTGCAATTGATGATGATTGGATGTTCGTCGGCGACGATGAGAACGAAACAATTAGAGTTTATTCCCGAAAAAGGTCTGGCGCTCCAATAGCAGGGTTTACTATGACACCATATCTTGGATTAACTGATTTTGAAGGCGAGATCCCGCGAGAAGTAGATATCGAAGGCGCTTATAAGATTGGCAATAAAATTTACTGGATTGGAGCACATTCAAATGCGAATCTCGCAGAGGAACGAACAAACCGTGCGCGAATTTTTGTTACCGAAGTTAGTGGAAGTGAGAGCAACTCGGTTTTGACTTATGTCGGACGCTATGACTATTTAAAAAGCGACCTCGTAGATTGGGATTTGAACAATGGACACGGCAAAGGCGCCGGTTTTTACAATCTTTCATATAGCACACAAGACGGTGTAAATCCGAAAACTCCCTGGGGATTTAATATTGAAGGCATTGCGCCAGCACCAGACAACCCTGCCGCCGCTTACATCGGTTTAAGGGCGCCAATTGTCCCTCCAACAAATCGAGTTCACGCCTTAATTATTCCTGTTTTAAATTTTACAAATATTGCGGGAAGCGATGCAGCAAAAGGCTCGGCAATATTTGGCGAACCGATTGAACTGGATTTATTCGGTAGAGGAATACGCGACATTGTCGGAGATTCAAATGGCTACATTATTATAGCAGGTACACCGTTAAATACGCCCGGGCCTTATCCAGATGATTTTAAGATTTACACTTGGTCTGGCTCCCCATCAGACCGTCCACAAGAACGTTCAACCGACCTTACGGGGCTTGTTCCTGAAGGAATTGTGGAACTTCCGCCTCATCCCTGGACCGAAGATACCGCTATCCAGCTCATCAGCGATTGTGGAACTCAGAAATATTATGGCGATGGTGTGCCTGCAAAAGCGTTGCCTTACCCGGGTTTTAAAAAGTTCAGAGTAGATACAGTTAAATTAGGGACTGTGGTTAAATCCGCCCCATTGATTAAAAATATTTCGTTTAAGAATGGTGGTGTTGAAATAATCTGGCGGTCTGTTGTTGACGATAGATATCAAACGCAGTTTAAACCGATTGGCGGAAATGGCAATTGGGAAACTGGGCATATTATTCAGGCAATAGGTGAATGGACAACATTTTTTGATAACAATTTAGACAGCGCGGGTAGGATTTATAGGATTATAGTTTTGCCTTAATGACCATTGAATTATTGGAATTAAAATATTTTTGTTGAAAATATCGTTATTCAATACCTCAATCATTAGCAAACCGATAACAATCGGATTTGTAGATGAATATTTTTGATTTAACATAATGTATCAACAAGTTCATTAACTTCACAAAGCAGGTAATAGAAAACTTCTCGCAGATGTTCGCAAATATTGATAAACGCTGATAAACGCAAAATTTTTCACAGGGATTCTTTACTTTAAAAACAGATGAAAAACACAATTCAAAACCCGCCAAAGCGGGTGACATGATTATAGCAAAGAAAAAACAAAAAATCATAAACCGCTGAAAGCGGTGACAGAGCCATTATTGGATTCTAAATTATCGCTCTGTCACCACTGCTGTGGTTTTCCCTTGTGTTAATTTCTATGCTATAATACTGCCACTCCTGACGGAGTTAAAAATGCCAGCCTACAGCTGGTTGATATATTATGGACAAAATGTTTTTCACCGTATTAATTATCAAAATCTGTGGTATAAATTTTTGGTTATTGTGTATTAATCCGATATCTGTGCTAATAATTCAAATTCAATAATTTTATTTGATTTCATTACTCGACAAAGTTGTTGTTTTTTGTTAATAATAAAAAACGTGTATTTAGAATATTACGGATTAAAAGAGCCGCCGTTTGAGCTGACGCCTAATCCGCGCTTTCTTTTTTACAGCGCCAAACATAGGGAGGCTTTTAATCATTTGCTATATGGAATTCGTGAAAACAAGGGGTTTGTTCAATTAACCGGCGAGGTTGGCTGCGGTAAGACGACGCTTTGCAGGGCATTACTTGAAAAACTCGGTGATGATTACAATACCGCATTGATTTTGAACCCCGTTCTGAATGCTGAACAGTTGATAAAAGCAATAGCGATGGAGTTTGGCATTGAGGTTAAAGGGCTTGATAAATTAGAGACGCTTTCTTCCTTAAATGAATTTTTACTTAAACAAGCCGCCAAAGGGAGACAGTCAGTTTTAATAATTGATGAGGCGCAAGATTTAACAGATGAGTTGCTTGAGCAAATTAGGCTTTTATCTAATCTTGAAACAAATGAACGAAAATTATTACAGATTATTTTAATGGGACAGCCAGAATTGAAACATAGACTTAATGCCCCTATATTAAGACAATTGCGTCAGAGAATCACGGTTAGATTTCATCTTAAACCGTTGACTTATTTTGAAATCAATCAATATATTCAGCACAGGCTTTCTGTAGCCGGCGCAAATGGCACTCCATATTTTAGCCGGGGCGCGATTTGGAGAATTTACCGATATAGCAAGGGCATACCAAGATTGATAAATGCACTTTGCGATAAATGTCTTTTAGCAGGTTTTGTTCAACAACAAGATGCAGTTGATTTTTTTATGGTCGGACTTGCCGCAAAAGAACTGGAAGGAGACATTAATGTATGAGCCTTATAAATGACGCATTAAAACGGACAGCAGGCGCTCAAAAACAAGATAATCAGGCAAAACAGCCTTTACCGACTATGCAACCGGTCGAACGACTCGGACGTAAAAATCCAATGGCTATTTATATTGTTGCCTCGCTTGTTTTACTTTCATTATCCATTACCATTCTGGCTATATGGGTGATAAGCAGTTCTTCTAACAAAGGAAAAAATACGATCGCTCAAAATAAAAATAATAGTCAGATGGTTGTAAAATCTGGTCTTGCCGATAGTGAAACCAAAAGTCCATTGAAACTTGAAGACAATGTAGCATCGCCCATAATATTTCCGATGCCGAATTCAAACATTACTCGCGGCGACCAACAATTTACCGAGGATATCGGGAGAACTGTGACTGTTAAGATAGCGCAATTTCCATCTCAAAATTTGCAGAAGACGGAAATAAACGTTGGAATTGAACCATCGTCAAAATCCAAGAGCGACGAAGTTGTTTTAGCAAATCAAAATGTTAATGAAACTATGCCAGAGATTGTCCAGGACAAAAGTGATTCGACAAATATCCAGAAAACCGCTGATGCGGTTATAGGAAACAATGAAAAAAACACCATTCAAACCAATGTCTCTGTTGTTCAGGAAACCGTAAAACCGGTATTTCCTCAGATTAAATTAAATGGGATTTTTTACAGGCAATCGAACCCCTCTGCAATCATCAATGGCAAGTTAGTTTATAAGGATGGTATAATTAATGGCGTAAAGATAATTTCGATAGATAAGAACAGCGTAACAGTTGAGTTTAGCAATCAAACGCAGGTTATAAAAATGTAGGGCATGGCAGAAGGTTTAAAGTGAGAAAATATTATCCCAATTGCATCATATATGAAGATGAGCATATCCTTGTTATTAATAAATCCCCTGGCGTAAATACGCACTCGCCATCGCCTTATGCAACAAATGGAATATATGATTATTTAAGAAACCTTACTCCTGAATGGGCAAATCTTGCCATCATACATAGATTAGACAAAGAGACATCAGGCGTTCTTGTGTTTTCAAAAACAAAACTGGCAAACCAATCTTTGACAAAGCAATTTACTGAACGAACTGTTGAGAAAAAATATATTTTGATAACCGATAGAAATCCTCCGTCTGATAAGTTTTCTGTGGTTTCCCATATAACAAAAGATGGCAGCACATTTAAAAGCGTGCCTCTGGAAAAAAGGTCCGAACCAGCAAAAACACTCTTTAGAAAACCGCAAGCGACAGATGCAGAAATTATAAAACTTTGTTCACATTGGATTGATTATGCCAAAAACACGCATCCCAATCTTTCTTTACAGACGTTAATCGCGCATCCATTGACAGGGAGGACGCATCAAGTTCGTTTGCACGCATCAGAAAAAGGTTGTCCGATTCTTGGCGAGACTTTGTACGGCGGCACAGAATCCATCAGAATTTGGTTGCACTCAGCAGAACTAACATTGAGACACCCGCAAAGCGGGAAACCTTTGAACTTTCAAGCATCGCCTGCGCCGGGTTATCCTGCCTTAAGTTCAAGACAGATGTTTTTAACTGATGACACTAATTCTTTTAGGATTATTTATGGAGTTGCGGATAGATTTCCCGGCTTGTTTATCGACAAATTAGGCGATTGGCTGCTTGTTCAAAGCGAAAGAGAATTGAACGAGAACGAGCTAAAATTAGTAAAAACATTATCAGAAGAATGCGGTTCTGTTGGTGCCTATTTTAAATTGCTGCAAAAAGATGTCAGGACGCAAAATGGGGCAATTCTTTCTCCTCGATTAATTTTTGGACAACCCGCGCCCGAACGTTTCCAAATTCTTGAGAATGGTGTCAAATACGAATTAAGTTTTCTGGAAGGATATTCCGTTGGATTGTTTTTTGACCAGCGGGATAATAGACGGCGAATACTTGTAAATTATGTGGCAAAAGATTTCCCATTATTAGAAGAGGGTTCACAGGTATTAAATACATTTGCTTATACCTGTGGTTTTTCTGTATGCGCCGCGATGAATAGATTTCATACAGTCAACGTTGATATATCCGCAAAATATCTTGAATGGGGTAAACGGAACTTTCAATTGAATGGGCTTGATTATAATTCAAACGAATTCTGCAAGGGCGATGTTTTTGACTGGTTAAAGATATTCGCAAAAAGAGGAAGAAAATTTGATTTTGTAATTATAGATCCGCCAACATTTTCACAGTCTAAAAAAAGCGGTGTGTTTCAGGCATATAAAGACTATCCTGAACTATTGCATATTGTTCTCAAGACGTTGAATAAAAAGGGTATTGTGTTGGCGTCGTTGAATACCGCAAACGTTCCAGCGGAAAAATTTGTTCAAATGTTTAATCAAACAATATCATCGTCGGGGAAAAGAATCACTCAATATTACTTTGCCACTCAACCGATGGATTTCCCTTCCTGTCCTGAACAACCTGCTTATCTAAAAACAATCTGGGCAAGGATAGAATAATTATCTCAAAAATTTGTAAATATCGGCTTGAATTTTGCCGCTGATTCTATCGTTAACGTTTGTTCCTATTTTGTTTAAGAAGATTGTCCCGGACATTAAGTTGAGCGATTTGATATTGAATTCCAGAATCTTGCCTTCAAGCACTGCGCCAAAAACGGCAGTATTATCTATTTTAATTGGTTTATCAGACTCGATTAGTTCAGGGTCTATTATAAAAACTGGAATCATCCATTTTCCTGTGCGTATTTCAATGCCAAAGAATGCAATAGATGGAAAGTTGTTAAATCGCGGTTCTTTGACGGGACCTGCTGAAACACCGCTGCCAATGAACCATTGACGCTTGCCATCTAAAAACATCCTAAAGTTTGCCTTTACCCTGGTATCCGAATTATTATACGAAAGTCCACGCCAGTAAGTATCAAAGTCAGCGCTGAATGCCCCGATTTTTTGAAGAACATTAGATTGTCTTAATGGCGAATTCCATTCTGGCGCCGGCGCATCGAGTTCTTTTTTCAAGGCAGAACGACGATTCTGAATAAAATTTTTCACCTGACTCAGAGCGGAATTGAAATTATTGTGGTCTGATTCAATATGTGGTTTTAACATTGTTTCAAGTTGTTCAACAGTATTGCTTAAAGCATTTTCGTTCCACACCGTATCTAATAATTTTTTCAGCCGTTCTCTGTATTGTTCTCTTGTTTTTTCTATTTTATAAAGTCGCCAGGGAAGGATGCTCGTTGCCATAACCGTTAGAGGCTTATTGCTTGGCGAGTATGGGTCAACATCTCCGAATGTTGAATCTGCTCCCCAGGGAATAAAGGCAAATTTTTTCTTCGCAGGATTATTATAAACGAAAAAATTATTTCCATTGTTTGAATATGAATCCCAGTGCCCAGTTAGGACTTCCATTGCCCAAAAAGTTAAATACTCGTCAAAATCTATCAATTCATTTAATTGTTCTATTAAATGGTCATCGTCTAATTCAAAAGCTTTTGTTAGTAAGAGCAAATCTTCTTTGCCTTTTGATTTATTGTTCTTCTTTTCAAAGGTATCAACCCATACAGGACGAAAATCGCTCAACTGTCCTTCATATAAATTGCCAGAATCGTCTCCAAAATGTTTTTTGAGAAACTCATCTGTAATTGCCTCCACATTTGAATAAATACCCAGACATTTGCCATTTACATAGACCTTTGCAAAGTTGCATAGCGGCGCTGGTATTCCTGCCTCGCGAAATATTTTATAAGTAAGAAATTGATGAACAAAACTTGGGTCTTGTTGATTATTGTTCAGACTCAATCTTTTTAAACCGCCGAACTTCAACTGTTTATCATATTCGTTAAACCGTATCCCTAAGGAAGGTTTTCTGAGGCTTGTCGAACCTAAAAATCCGCGTTTTTTGATTCCGACAGGTGAATATTTAATGCCATCAATCTCAACTTCGGCTTTATAAATATTGTAAGGGTCTGGTTCGGGTTTTTCAATGCGGTCCGGTCCAAGCGCCGCAATAACATCGTGCCGTTCTTTTCTCATTAAATCCCAGTCCTTTTCAGACATTGTAATTTTAATTTCCAGGATATGCTGTGGATTAAATATAGAATTTGCCGAGATGTTGTTAGAACCTGTATCTGAATAAATTGAAACAGCCGTTATTAAGACAAGAAATAATAAGGCAACCGTTAACTTTGAGATTTTGATTTTGCACTGCATTTAAATATAAAATAATGACTTCAGCATTTTTATCAATGTTGAAGGTTGATGGTTATCGCGCGTATTTTGTTTGTGTCAGAGATACCAAGTTCAAGCAATGATGCATTATTAAACATTTCAAAATTTGGTTTTGTTGATTTAAAACCGTCTATTATTCGTTGATTGTTCAGTTCAATTAGCGAAATGGTATCAAGCGCGACAGGGTCGCGGCTGAACATCAGTTTTCCCGGTACAATAGAATAATGAAGTTTGCTTTCGGGTCCGCCTTCATACTGACAAATTAACGCATCGGTTATGAATAACATCGTGCGGTCAGAAAAGATTGGCAGGGCAAAAATTTCAGGGACAGATTCATTCAGCCTTTCCGGACTTGATTCAAACCTGAATGTGTTATCCACGCCGCCAATTGTGATGCTAAAAAGATGGCCGCATACGCCAGCGATAGTATGATTTAATAATGGCGCAATTGAGATGATTTTTTTTACTTCTTTTGTCAATAGTTTTGAGATGTATGATTTTCTGCCTATGCCTTCAACCTTTTTTCCAAATTCTAAATCGCCATATATGAGGTTACCGATTAATGGTTTATCGTAGTAAACAGATTCATCGTAACCGGATTGAACAGCACCAGCAATTCTTACCCCTAATTCATTGGCTAATTTTTCATAACCAGACATTTGCAAGTCAGATAAATATTTATCCCAGATGATAATGTTTTTAGGTGAAAACCCGGATTCTATCATCAAAGAAATCAGAGCGGCAACAACAGCAGGACGCGTTCCTGAAAATGGACCGGGGCTTGAAAAGACTTTGATTCCAACAACCTCGTTTGTTGAAGCTATTTTTGCGAACGCCTCTTTTATATCTTTTGTGTTGGTTAATTTTATTAAGCCGTTTTTAACCATATCTTTTACAATATTGCGGTCTGCCAGATAAGCCGAGACGGCAGATTTATTTTGAACGACAATTATCTCACCAGTCATTAAAGATTGTTGCGTAATTGAATTAACCCCATAAACCAGAGTTAATCCGAGAAAAAAGATTGAAGAGATAGCGCAAAAGGTTTTTAAAATCATAAGAAAATATTTAATTATTCTAAAATTGTAAAATAAAGATTTTAAATACAAGACAATTTTTCTATCCTGTGTTCTAATGTCAGGATAGAGACACCTAATAATGTTTTGCGTGTTTCTTGACACTTTAAGTTTTGAATGATAACACGAGCCAAGATGCTGACCATTAAAAAACGGTCTTTATTAAGAATTTATGTGTTCGGTCTGTGCGTTGCAACAATTCTTTGTGGATGTTCAAGACCAATAGAGCGGGCTTTGTCTCGTGGCGACGCCTTGATGAAGCAGGGGAAATATGCAGAAGCAATCAATGTTTATAAGCCGTTGACGATTGAATATCCTAATGAGGCGCGAGTGTGGAACCTGCTTGGTATCGCATACCACAATGCCGGCGACCTTGCCGCCGCTACGCATAGTTATACTACCGCTCTGAAATTGAGTAATAATTTTTATACGGTTCATTACAATTTAGGTTGCGCCTTATTTGAGATGCAAAATTTCTTGCAGGCTTCCAGAGAGTTTGCGAGTTACGTAATGTATGTCCCACAATCCTCCGAAGGGTGGACAAAACTCGGTTCCTCCCAGTTGTACATTAGACAATATAACCTTGCAGAAAAAAGTTTCCGAACCGCGTTGAATATAAATCCTAAATCTTATGAGGCATATAACGGTTTAGGGATTGCGCTAATGTATAGCAAACGTTGGACGGAAGGCGCTCAGTGTTTTACAAATGCATTGAGGTTAAAATCTGACTATCCGCCTGCGAATTTAAATCTGGGAATAATCCTGCTTCAGCATCAAAAAGATAAAGCAGGCGCCGTAAATATGTTCAAGCGATTCTTGATGTTGAATCCTAACCATCCATATAGCCTGACAGTTTCAAATTTATTACATACATTGGAACAGCCTTCGCAGCCAGCGCCAACAAACCAAATTCAACCGTTAGTAAGTTCGCCAACCCCAATAATAGAAAGGACAGCAGCCGCCCCCGTCGTTATTTTAAAAAAAGATGAAAAGATGGTTCAGAAAACCGAACCTCTGCCTGTCCAACAGCCACCAGTTATAAAAACGCAGTCTGTTGCAGTTCAAAATGTGGTTTCAACCCAGCAACAAAAGATTGCTCAAACTACTCCTGGAATTCAAAAAGTTGTAGATAAGATAGATACTAATTTAGCAGTTCAAGGTGAGAAACAACCAACAATTGAAAAACAGACAGTTAAGATAGAAGAAGTTCAAACCGAAAAACCGCTACAACAGACCAAGATTGACTTAAAGAAACAAACCGAGCCTGCGGTTGTTCAAACAAAGACCGATGAAATTAAAGAGCCACAGAAAGAACAAGAAAGTAAACAACCGCCGCAAAAAGAATCATTTTTTTCTCGTTTAAATCCATTTAAGAAAAAAACTCAACCGATGGTAACACCATTGCCATCTGGTTCTGAAAAACAAGTTGCTTCTGCAATTCAAGAAGAACAGAAGGAAAAACAGACCACGCCAGAGATAATCAAAAAAGAAGAAAAACAGGTAGTATCTCAAATAAAAGTGGCAAAGGTAGATTTGCCTCCACCGTCTACAAAATATAACTACCTGCGTCCGCAAAAGCCATTGCAGGGTAACAGAGACGAGGCGCAAAAGAAGTTATTGCTCGGTTTAAAGGCTCACAATGCAGGGGATTTGAAAGAGGCTAAATCGCAATATGAAGAAGCGGTTAAATTAGACCCATCATTTTTCGAAGCGAATTATAATCTTGCGGTTGTATTATATGAATTAGGGGAATTAGACGAGGCGCTGAAACGGTATGAGTATGCGCTCGCAATAAATCCGGATGCGCCCAATGCACGATTTAATTTTGCCCTGGCTTTGCAAAAAGGAAACTATCTTAACGATGCTGTCATAGAATATGAAAATTACTTGAAGATTAATCCTCAAGATAACCGAGCCCGACTTTTACTGGCTAATATTTATGCCCAACAATTAAAGGACAAGACAAATGCCACAAAGCAGTATCTTGAAATCCTGAAAACCGAACCGAATCATCCACAAGCCCTTGCGATACACGAGTGGTTAAAACAAAATAGTCAATGAACGGCTGATTTTGGCGGTTTAACAGGCTGGGAAATTAATTTTTTAATACATTATTGACACAATTCCATACGAACATATACGCTTTTATTTGCTTAAAGGATTATCCGATGTTTGTCGGAATTAAAGGACAGAATAAATATGGCTAATATAATTTTAGTAGGCGCCCAATGGGGAGATGAGGGGAAGGGGAAGATAATTGATGTATTAACGGATAAAGTCGGCGTAGTTGTGAGAACGCAGGGAGGCAACAACGCCGGGCATACGGTTTTTATTAATGACGAAAAATTTGTCCTTCATCTAATCCCTTCTGGAATATTGCGCAAAGATAAAAAATGCGTAATAGGCAACGGTGTGGTGATTGACCCAATCGGGCTTTGCGAAGAGATGGAAGGTTTGAAGAAGCGCGGAGTTAAAATAGATGGCAATCTATTTATAAGTGAGACGGCGCACATTGTATTTCCATATCATAGAGAACTGGATTCGCAGCGAGAGGTATTGAAGGGAAAAAATAAAATTGGAACCACAAAACGGGGCATCGGCCCGGCTTATGCAGACAAAGCTTCAAGGACAGGTTTAAGGACATTAGACCTCATTAACAAAGAACGATTTAAAGAACTCCTGGAAGCCAGAACAAATGAGAATAATCTTATCCTGAAAACCCTTGGCGCTAATCCTCTTTCTTTTAAAGAAGTCTATGAACAATACAGTGTAGCAGCTAAGTATTTAAAGCCTTATGTTACAAATACTGTAATGTTATTACAGGAAGAATTACAAAAAGAGACTGGCATTTTATTTGAAGGAGCGCAAGGGACTTTTCTTGACATTGACCACGGCACATATCCGTATGTAACATCGTCTAACACCACAGCAGGCGGGGCTTGTACAGGATCAGGCGTGCCGCCAACCTGCATTGACTATGTGGTTGGCGTAATGAAGGCATATACTACCCGGGTCGGGGAAGGTCCGTTGCCATCAGAAAATTCTGAAATCGCGGACTTGCTCCATTCAATGGGGAGAGAGTTCGGATCCACTACTGGCAGACCAAGGAGATGCGGATGGTTTGACGCAGTCTCAACAAGTTATGCCGTAAAGATAAACGGCATCTCCAAACTGGCAATAACTAATCTTGATGGTCTTGATACACTCGGTGTTATTAAGGTCTGTGTCGGATATAAATATGGTTCTACCACTTATAATTATGTGCCATCAGATATAAATATCCTTACAAAGGTTGAACCAGTTTATGCGGAATTTGAAGGATGGAAAAAGCCTACTATCGGCGCTTCTAATTGGAAGGAACTCCCATTAAATGCCCGTAAGTATCTGCGCGCAATTGCCGAACTGTCAGGCGCTCGTCTTAACATTGTCTCGGTAGGTCCTGATAGAAAGCAAACAATTTTTGTATGAACACTTTAAAGGTGTTTAGAATCAAATTCCTTGAATGTTTTTATTGACGGTTTTTTAAGTGAACGATGAGCCCTTCTCATCCATCACTAAGTCCGCAAGCACTTGCGTCATTGCCGACACATATAGCGATTATTATGGACGGCAATGGACGATGGGCTAAGGAACGGCATTTGCCAAGGGTTGAAGGACATAAACACGGCGTTGAATCTGTGCGCGCTGTTATTCGCGCTGCCGCTGAAATTGGCATCAAATATCTAACATTATACGCCTTTTCAGTAGAAAATTGGAACCGCCCACAAGAAGAAGTGGATACCTTGATGAAGTATCTGGCTCGTTATCTCAGGACTGAGACGGATGAATTAAATAAAAATAATATTAAATTAGAGGTCATTGGACAGATTTATCGCTTACCGGAGTATGTTCAGGAACAGTTGAGAAAAACACAGGCGGCTTTATCAAAAAACAATGGGCTAACGTTGATACTTGCGTTAAGTTACGGCGGCAGGACTGAAATTGTTGACGCAGTGCGGAAAATCGCAGTAAAGGTAAAACAGGGCTTGATTGACCCTGATGAGATTACGCCGCAGATTTTTGCCCAACACCTTTACACAGCGAATTATCCGGACCCGGATTTATTAATCAGAACCAGCGGCGAACTCCGAATAAGCAATTTCTTGTTGTGGCAGATTTCTTATGCCGAACTTGTAGTAACACCAACCCTCTGGCCTGATTTTCGCAAGCCCGATTTCTTTGCCGCTCTTGAAGAATATGCCCGGAGACACAGAAGATTTGGCGGATTATAATTTGAATTTTAATCTGTTGCGTAAATAAAGTTAAGCGTAGCACAGGCATTCTTGCCTGTCGAAACAAAAGGATTTATAAAATAGATGAAAAGTATTTTGCGCAAATTGTAAAAATTAATAAGGAGATACTTGATACAAATTTTGTATCACATTAAATATATTCTATTTGTGTGCCATTTATCTCCACAGAACACAGGCAAGAATGCCTGTGCTACGCTCATAAATACATTGAACTATTTTGTCGGTTATGTATATTTGCATTTACTTGTCTTTTATATGAAAAGGCTAATGTTTATTTTTGTGGTTTTTCTGGTTTTTGCTGTTAATGCCGCAGATCCAGAGAAATCGGTCATTCAAATATTTAATTTTTCGCAACAACCAATTTGGGATGCGCCGTGGCGGTTTGATTCGTTAAGACGAAACAGCGGTTCTGGCTTTGTCATAAAAGGCAAACGGATAATGTCTAACGCGCACGTTGTGAGTTGGGCAAAGCAGATTCTTGTGAAACGTTATCAAGACCCGAGACTTTATACTGCGAGGGTGGTTTTTGTTGGGCACGATTGCGACCTTGCATTGCTTGAGGTTGAAAACGATGCGTTTTTTCATGGACTCGAACCGCTTGAAATTGGGGATTTGCCAAAGGTTCGATCAACAGTTGTTACTTACGGATACCCTGCTGGCGGAGAACAGATTTCATACACACGCGGCGTGGTATCAAGAATAGACTTACAGACTTATGTGCATATTGGTAATCGCAGCTTCTTATGTGTTCAGACAGACGCAGCGATTAATCCGGGGAATAGCGGTGGGCCTGTTATTCAAGATGGACTTGTTGTTGGTGTAGCGTTTCAAGGGATGCAGGGTTTGGAGAATACCGGGTTCTTTATTCCTCCACCAGTTATCAAACATTTTTTAAAAGATGTTGAAGATGGTGTTTATAACGGATTTCCTACAGCAGGAATACGAATTGCACCGTTGCAAAATCCCGCATACAGGGAAAAATTAGGGTTAAAAAACGATGGCGTTGGCGCTCGGGTTGATAGCATTATGCCGATAGAATCGACACGCAAGGTAATGAAAGAAGACGATGTTTTATTACAAGTTGGCGATTATGAAGTCGGCAGCGATGCCGCTATTCTTTACGAGGGCAACCGAGTTCATATTGCTGTCGCATTTCAATCATTCCAGAACGGCGAACCTGTGAAGATAAAAATCTTGCGCGACCACAAAGAAACCACGGTTGATTTGCCTCTTTATGTTTATGAAGAAGATAAGTTAACCGGAAACCAGTATGATGTTTTACCACGATATTTTATCTATGGTGGACTTATTTTTACGCCGTTGAGCCTTGATTATATGAAGACATTTGGAAGAGAATGGTCAGACGCTATAAATGCAGAACTTGTTTATGAATTGTTGTATAAGAAGAATGAGGATCCAGAAAAAGCAAGAAAAGAACCGATAGTTTTGGCGTCTATTTTGCCCCATTCAATAAATGCAAATTTTTCAATTAAAGGTCGGGCTCTTGTTGATTCAATTAACGGGGTTAAAATTCAGTCTCTTGAAGATGTCATAAAAGCATTTGGAAAACCACAGGGGGACTTTCAAATGATAGAATTTTTGCCCCACGATGCAGTGGAATGTTTGAATGTAAAAGAGGCTGAAAAGGCAAATGAGGAGGTTTTAAAAACAAACGGGATTCAGTCGGATAAAAGGTTATGAGATTACTAAGCATTTTAATATTTACGGCGTTGGCGACATTGTGTTCAACCAGCTTCTCTGCCACAGGAATTAAAAAAGGCGGTTTTGATTGGGAGAAGGCAATCATTACAGTTGAAGTCTCTGGTATTCAGTATGATTTCAGGCAGCCATGGTCAAGGCAACCACGCCAGTCAATGAAATCCGGCGTTGTAATTCGTCAGGGAGAAATCCTTACGACCGCGCAAGGATTAGACAATTGCATTATGGTTCGCCTTCAGCGACTTGGCGAAAGCCGCTGGTGGGAGGCTCGGGTTAAATGGATGGATTATTATGCGAATCTTGCGGTTTTGACGGCAGTTGACGATAAATTTTTCGTCGGACTTAAACCCGCTCAATTATCTGCTAAAGCCCCTGACAAGGAAAATCTTCACATTGTCAGATGGAAAGGCGCAAATCTTGAGGCTCGTCGAGTTGAATTTAACCAATATATTGTAGATGAATCAGAATTGAGTTTCTTAAATTATGTCCAGATGGAATTAGAATCAGTCCCAGACCAGGTAAATAATCCTGAGATTTTAGTTTCCAATGGAAAAATAGCAGGACTGACGACAAGCAAAGTGGAGGGAAATACAAGGGCAATTCCATCTATCTTTATAAAAAATGTTCTTGCAGAACAGCAGAAAGGACAATGGCGCGGGCTTGGATATTTCCCGTTTTACTGGCAACCTTCGCAAAATCCAGCTTTGCACCAATTTTTGAACCTCAAAGGCGATCCCCGTGGGGTGGTTGTTATTGAAACATCTCAATTAAAAGATCAACGTGATATTATAAAGCCGCTTGACATAATTCTTGAAGTTGATGGTTTTGGGATAGATATGATGGGCAATTATAAAGACCCCGATTTTGGACGGTTATTGCTTGAAAACCTTGCCGTCAGGAACAAGTTTGCGGGCGATATTGTAACTTTTAAGATTTGGAGAAAGGGCGAGGAACAACTTGTGAAATTCAAACTGCCGAAGTTTTCTTATTCAGAACGGCTTGTGCCACAGCAAGTTTTTGACAAAGAACCGGAATATTTGATTGTTGGCGGGCTTGTTTTCCAACCGCTAACAGAACCATATTTAAGAAGTTTTGGCGCTGAATGGCGCAGGATTGTTCCTTTCAGACTTGTTTATCTTTCTTCTGTGGATGCGACGTCAGAAATGCCGTCTCTTGTGGTGTTGTCAGCAGTTCTGCCAGACTACTTCAATATTGGTTATCATGACTATCGCGGTCTTGTTGTTGACACAGTGAACAATTTTACAGTGCGCAATCTTACAGATTTAAATAAGGCGTTAAAATCGCCCGCTGATGGTTATCATATTATAAAGTTTCAAAAGGGAGATTCAATTAAAAGCATTGTGATTGACGCCAATGGAGAGGCTGATGCAATGGCACGAATTCTTAAACGTTATAATATACCGTCGGCATCGAAAATCTCGTCAAAATAATACGATTGTTTAACCGAATAAAGTATGGATCTCCAGAAATAAATTTTCTATTTTTCCTTTGTGAGTTATAAACAGGTGCAAATAGTAAAATTTTACTTCTCCTTTAAATTAAGTTGAAACTGTTTTTTAATATGTTTTAATTTAAATAGAAATGTCACTATATGATAGAACATATATGCGAAGAAGCGGGTTCAAAGTTCGACGATCTCTGACGGTTAATTTAATTATTCTTAATTCTGTAATTTTTGTCCTCCAAAGCGTATGTCTTTTTTATGATGTTTTCCCGGTAAGAAAATATTTTTATCTAAGCCTACAAGGTCTTGCATCAGGATATTTCTGGCAACTTATAACATTTCAATTTTTGCATTCTGATATTATTCATATCTTAATCAATTGTGTGGTGTTGTATTTTTTTGGTAGATCAATGGAGGATTATTTAGGAAGGTCGAGATTTTTAAAACTTTATTTGTTGAGCGGGGTTATTGGCGGAGTTCTGCAAATTTTATTTGGATTAGCGGTTCCGATGTATAGGAATCAGGCTGTTGTTGGGGCGTCGGCAGGTGTGTTTGGTCTTGTCGCGGCTTTTGCTGCGCTATTCCCTGAACAACCTTTAACAGCATTGATTGCCTTTATTATTCCGGTAACAATGCGAGCCAAATACCTTTTGCTAATTGAACTTCTAATAACTTTATACGGGCTTTTATTCCCGACTTCTCCCGTTGCTCATGCTGCGCATCTCGGTGGAATTATAACAGGCATCGTTTATGTACGATGGGGAACACGATTTGAAAAATTTTTTAGAAGTTTGCCACATCGCAAGGCTTCTATTAAGAAAGAAAAACGGATAACTGTGCCCGAGGTTAAAACCGTTAAGTGGGAAATTGATGAACGCGCGGAAGATGAGGATTTGCCTACTGAGGAATTTATGCGTAGAGAAGTTGACCCCATACTTGATAAAATCGCTGCGCACGGAATTCAAAGTCTTACCGAAAAAGAACGCAAAATCCTTGAAGCCGCTCGCCAAAAAATGAGTAAAAAATAAAAAACCGGGAGTCTTAAAGATTCCCGGTGATTCTAATGAATTAACTTCTATTATGCCCCAAATTTATTAAACATCCTGGCGTTAGCCATCATCAAGCGAATCAGGTATTTAGATTCGAAAATACCTAATGAACCTTGATTTGCACCGGTTTCAGTAAATCTCTGTAATTTGTCTGAACCGCTATATTTTGAGTATAGCAGAACTGGCTGTGGATGCCATGAATGTCCCTTTATGGGAGCTGGTGTCGAGTGGTCGCCTGTTATTGCAACGACATCTGGCATCTTCTTCATAAATATTGGCAGAGCGGCGTCAAACTCTTCAATCGCCTTTTTCTTTGCCTCAAAATTGCCGTCTTCACCGTATTTATCGGTGTATTTAAAGTGAATGAAAAAGTAATCAAAATTGTCATATTCGGCAATATATCGTTCAAATTGTTCGGATATGGTTTGCGGACCTTCAATTTTTTTCATACCGACTAATTGAGCCAATCCTTTGTACATTGGATAGACTGCTATTGCTGCGGCTCGCATCCCGTATCTGTCTGAGAACTGTGGAATTTCTGGTTGGTGCGCAATTCCACGCATTAAAAATGCGTTTGCTGGTGATTTATTTGCCAGCAATGGCAAGGCTTTTTTGTAAAATTCTGCAACTACCTTTGCCATCTTTTTTTGTTTAGCGGAGTTTGGATTGGTTGGCTTTACAGTTTCAATTGGCAATCCTTCGCGGTTCGGGTCGCTATCCGTCAAAGGTCCTTCAAGACCCGGTCCACGGAAGACAACAACAAACCTATGTTCCTTTCCTGCCATAATTATAACTTCAACATCCCCAATCTTTTTAATCTTGCTTGAAAGCAATGAACAAAGTTCCTCGCATAATTTTGTGGCAATTCTGCCTGCTCTGCGGTCGGTGATGATTCCATTTTTATCCACAGTGCAGAAGTTAGCCCTTGCGCAAACGTCTCCTGCTTTTAAATCCATTCCAAGCCCAAGCGCTTCAATAACACCCCTACCGACTTCATATTCCAGCGGGTCGTACCCAAACAGCCCAAGATGTCCAGGACCGCTGCCGGGTGTAATGCCCGGCGCAACCGGTATCATTCGCCCCTGAGCGCAGCCCATCGCAACAAGCGAGTCAAGATTCGGTGTTCGCGCTGCTTCAAGCGGGGTCATCTCCCCATTTTCTTTTGTTGCTATATCGCCGACGCCATCAAGCACAATCAACGCCATCTTTGCGTCGGTTTTAACCAATAATTTTGAGTATACTGCATCAAGATTCATATTTCAGATCCATTTTAGTTTTTTAATTACACACAATTCTGTCCCCATTATTTGAAATTATAAAAGCATTTCCGTCAATTAATATTGTTTTTTAGATAGATAATTTTATCCGATTTAAAAATAACAAAATTTATTTTTAAAATATTTTTTGACTTTTATCGTCAAAATGAAAAAATGCCTTTTATGCATAGCCAAAATAGAAAGGTAAACGGAATTTTTGTTAATTCTAACAAAAATAATTCTTCTTCTGAAGGGTTGAATCGTAGAAAGTTTTTAAACCGTCTTGCAGTCTTTGCAGGAACTCTTGCAGCACCGGTGATTATCCCGGCGACAGCGATAGGGCGAAATGGTCGTGTCCCGCCAAGTGAAAGAATTATTATGGCTGGTCTCGGAATAGGTGGACGAGGATCATCCGACCTTAACTGGATGTTGCCTGAACCAGATGTTCAATTTGTGGCAGTTTGCGACGCAAAACGGACATCTCGCGAGAATGTAAAACGGATAATTGACAGCAGGTATGGTAATAACGATTGCAAAACTTATCGCGATATTCGAGACTTTTTAGCTGAGAGGACTGATATCGATGGTGTGTTAATCGCAACAGGCGACCGCTGGCATGCTCTTGCTTCAATTATGGCGATGCGTTCGGGAAAAGATGTATATTCCGAAAAGCCGTCGTGTATGACAATTGCCGAGGGCAAAGGAGTTGTTGAGACAGCGCGGCGTTATGGGAGAATTTATCAAACCGGTACACAACGATTGAGCGAGGCTAACTTTGTTTTTGCTATTGAACTTGCCCGAAGCGGAAGACTGGGAAAAATTCATACTGTTTATGCGCATATAGCCCCGTGGGATGCCGCTGAGATGCGTTATGATTGGCTGCCAGCAGAACCGGAGCCTCCAAAAGATGAAGTTGATTGGGACCAGTGGCTTGGTCCATGTCCGTGGCGTCCATATAACTCTTCTTATGTCAGAGGTGGATGGCGTGGTTTTTATGATTTTCATACAAGTTGCATTGGCGAATGGGGCGCACACACCTTTGCTCAGGCGCAGGCTGGAATTAATGCGCTGGATACATCAGGCGTTTATTACGAGTATGTAAATAATCCAACCGGCGATGGTATGACTGTTCATTTCGCAAACGGTGTTAAAATGATTTTAAGCCGCGGAGATAAATATTGGCGGGGTTCTTGCGGTATGCGTTTTGACGGCACGGAAGGCTGGGTAGCTGTTGCAGACGGATATTCGAAGCCCGAAGTTTCAAATCCGGCTCTTCTATCTGATTTTCGCAAGATTGTTCAAGAGTATCAAACACGCACACAGCGACCTATGAGTCATGTCCGGGATTTGTTTGACTGCATTAAGTCGCGGCGTCAGACGGTAGCAAATCCAGTGGTTATGCACCGCTCTATGACAACTGTTCACTGTGCCAATATTTGTATGTGGCTTAAGAGAAATATGCGGTTTGACACTGAAAAAGAGGAGTTTATAAACGACCCGGAGGCTAACAAACTTCGCTCAAGGGCAATGCGTGAACCCTGGATTATTTAAAATTTTATGAAACAAAAAACAAATTTAACTATGGGAAATTTTATGAAATTGACAAAAATATACGCGGTTATTCTGGGTTTATTGACAATCGCTTGCGTTGAAAAGTTAAGCGCGGCTGCTTCTGAAGAAGAGTTGATTGCGATTTTGAAATCAAATGCGGGGCAAAAGGAGAAGGCAGATGCCTGTCGCCAACTCGCAACAGTGGGGACAAAGGCATCGGTGTCGGTTTTAGCATCTTTGCTTGAAGACGAAAAACTCGCTCACATGGCGCGTTATGGTCTTGAGCCGATAAAAGACTCGTCAGTTGACGAAACATTTCGGGCTGCCCTGAAAAAATTAAAGGGTCGTCTTCTTGTTGGAGTAATTGGGAGTATTGGCGTTAGACGCGATGCACAGGCAGTTGATTCTTTATCGGGTTTTTTAAACGATGCGGATCCTGAAATCGCTCAGGCAGCTGCAAGGTCGCTTGGTTCAATCGGAACTTTATCCGCTGCAAAGGCATTGCAATCATCCCTTCAAAAAGCGCAGGAACCAAATATTCTTGCAATTTGCGAAGGTTTATTGAGAGCAGCGGAATCATTGCAGGCTTCAAAACAGACAAAAGACGCACAGGGAATTTATGATTTTTTAAGAGGCTTCAAAAATACACCTCATCAGGTTCAAACCGCCGCATTACGCGGTGCAATCCTGACGAGACCGTCAAAAGAAGGGCTTGACCTGTTAGAACAATCGTTAAAAAGCAATGATTATTTGACATTTTCTGCGGCAGTCATGACTTCTCTGGAAATGAAGGACAAAGAAATAGGGAAGATTTTTGCCTCTGTTTTGCCGTCGCTTAGTACAGATTGTAAAATTGCGACTCTTAATGCCATTTCCACAAGACAGGATGCGACTGCGCTGCCAGCAGTGATAAAATTATCAGGAGAGGGAGAACAATCTGTTCGGGTTGTTGCAATCAAGGCACTTGGTTCTATCGGAGATGACGATGCAATTCCAGCCCTTGTAAAATTAGTTTCCGACAATAATTCAGAGGTGTCTAAGGCAGCAAAAGATGTAATTGCCGGGTTCCAAAGTAAAGCTGCTTATTCTGCTGTTATTTCTATGCTCAATGCATCAGATGCTAAGACGAAAAATGTCGGTATTGAGCTTGTAGGACGGAAACGAATGACAGACGTATTGCCGCAGTTAGTGAAGTTGACATCAGACCAGGATGAAAGTGTGCGCCAATCCGCATTGAAACGAATTGGCGAACTCGGCTCTATTGCTGACATTGACAATTTGATTGCAACATTGAACAGGGCTGGGAGCCAAAATGAAATTAGCGCAGTTGAACAGGCTTTGAGTTCAATTTGTTCCAAAGAACAAAATCAAGATGCTTGCGCTAATAAGATTATTTCTGCGCTCTCAAATGCAAAAGCAGAACAAAAAGGAGCGCTATTACGTGTGTTAAGTTCAATTGGCAACCAGACTGCGTTGAATGCAGTTCGAAATGCTTTAAAAGACCCAGATGTGCAGGTTCGTAACAACGCAATCCGCGCCCTTGGAGATTGGAAAACTGCTGATGCAGCCCCTGATTTATTGAATCTTGCTATGTTAACCTCTAATCCGGCTGAAAAAACTTTGTGTTTGCGAAACTTCTTCAGACTAACCAGTCAATCTGAAATCCCGGTAAATCAGAGAATTGATTTGTGTAAAAAGGCAACCAGCATTGTTCAGACAACAGAAGAAAAGAAGATGTTGTTAGGCGCTCTTGGGAGCATTACTTCTGTTGAGGCGTATGACTTAATTATTCCTATGCTTGACGATGCAAATGTAGTCAATGAAGCAGGCGCGGCGGTTGTCGGCATCTCCGGCAGGCTATTGCAAAATAAACGGAACGCCTCTAATCCAAAAATAATTCAGGCTTTGAAAAAGACCGCGTCCTCTAAGGCAAGCGAGAATATAATAAAACAGGCAAACTCTCTTCTGGGAAAGACAAGCGGAAAATAATTGCTCTTTAATAAGTTCATTTTGTCCTGTCGCTGGCTTGACTGCAAAGGGTATTTAATTTTATCCTTCCTATAAGTTGCGTCAGTTATGGGACATCAAAAACTAACTATTGCTGTTTCTTTAGCCGATTATTGTTTTGAACGAACAAGAACAATCGGTCAGATGAATCTTGCTATAGGACTTGTTAAGGCATTAGCTACCCGCCCGGAAATTGAGAAGTTAGTTGTTTTAAAAAACAATACAATCCAATTCGATTTCCATCAGGAAAATCTGGTCTTTATTGATTGCAATCAGGCTATCAAGAATAAAATATCGCGTATTTTCTGGGATCAGATTGGTTTATATTCGGTTGTAAAAAAACTTGGCGTTCAATGGTTAATTTTGCCAAAGGGGTTTGCTTCTTTTGTAAGAAGACCGCCATCAAGGCTTGCGGTATATATTCACGATGCGGTCCCTGATTTCTACCGAACTCACTACCCAAAGGATTATAACCGACTTGAACAGATTTATTTTAACAGCGCAATGCGCGCCTCATTAAAGTTCTCAGATATGGTTTTTCCTAATTCGGAATTTGTTGTGGGCGAAGTGAAACGATTATGTGAAAATTGGAAAATAAAGCCGGAATATCAGATGTGTAAATTAGGCGTTGCCTTTGAAAAGCCAACAGAAGTATCTGCCACTAAATCGGGGAGACTATTAGTTCTCGTAAGCAAGTGGCGACACAAGAGGAGCAACCTTGCCATTGAGTTTTTAAAAAAGTGGCAACAACAGACAGGCTTTAATAAAGGCATTGATTTTGTTGGCGAACTACCCGATGGGATAGCATTTCCGCAGTTTCCACAATGGAGACACTATCCTCGGTTGCCAGAAAAGGAATATAGAGAATTGTTTACTTCGTCATCTGCACTGGTTTATTTTTCTGAATATGAAGGATTTGGTATGCCGCCTGTTGAGGCAGCAATAAATGGCGTATGTCCTGTCTATTCTGATATACCGGCTTTAAGAGAAGTTATGGTTGGTTGTGGATTTTCTTTTAATAATAGCAGTTATGAAGATTTTTCGTATGCTCTAAACAGTGCCTTAAATATGCCATACGAACAGATTAAATTGTGGGAAGATAAATTGCTAAAACTGCACAATTGGCAGGATAGGGCGGACAAATTTATTTCCGCCTTAACCAATGTTAAAAGAATCAATGAACCTGAATTGAAAGGCATTAATTGATTTCTTTTGTAAAACAATGGATTAAGGAACATCCTGCTCGATCTGCAGCCTTTGCTGGCTGGTTTCAGCAAGGTTGTGGGATATTTGCCGCAATTGTTACGATCCCGTTCATATTGAATAAATTGAACCCTCTGGACGCCGGACTTTGGTTCACATTTCAGGGAATTCTTGCCGCGGTTACTCTTACTGATTTCGGATTTAGTTTTGTGATTTCACGGCAAGTTTCTTTTACACTCGGCAGCGGGAAAAGCGATGAGGAGAACGACTTTATTAAGACCGAATCAGGTTGGGATGGTGTTAAAACTATTTATAAAGCAGGAAAAATATTATTTAAGACGATTACCGCGATAGGAATACTGTTGTTGATAATCCTTTATGAAGGTGTTCTGCCATTCACAAAATTAGCAGCGGCGCAAAACACTTCAACCGCAGTTGCTTGGTATTGTCTTGGTTTAGCCACACTCATATCTTTGCAATCCAAGATATATCAAGCCATCATAGATGGTTCAGGCAGGATGTATTTAACAAAATTTATTATAGGCTCATTCCAAATACTTAGCGGAGTGATTGTTATATTTGTGCTCTTGATATTTCCAAACCTCCCTGCGATTTCTATTTCGGCAATGTTTGTATCTGTTGCGCAGTATATTGTAATGAAATTGATATTGAATGTTGTTTCTGAAGGGAAATTAAAAGGAATAACTGCCACTATGGACAAGCGAATCGTAAACAGGTTATGGAAAATCGCTGCCCCTATTGGGGTTGTTAATTCAGCTAGTTATTGCATTACCACAATACAGACTCCAATGATCGGCGCTATTCTTGGCGCGGAAAAAGTCCCCCCATTTTATCTTGCTCAAAAAATTGCGATGGTTTTTATGATGTCTGTTGTACAATTATTTCAACCACAGTTACCACTTTTCACAATGGATTATTCAAAAGGGGATTATAAAATGGCTTTCGGTCGAATGAGAAAGAGCATTCTAATAGTTACAGGGGCGATAGTAATCAGTTTTATTGTTTTTTATTTCGCAAGTCCTTTTATAGTCAAAATTTGGATCGGCGAAGGCAGGTATGTTTCAAATGATATCCTCTTTTTAATGTCTATTGATTACACAATCCTTGTTAGCTGTTCAGTGTGGGGACAGTTTGTGTTGGCAAGTGGACGCAATCCATTTGTGATTTCTACGGTTATCAATGCAGCTTTAAATCTGACTTTAACAATACTTTTATGCATAAAATACGGTTTAATTGGACTACCTTTATCAACATTGATATCCGGGCTTTTGGTAAATTACTGGTACAACCCATATCATGGGTGGAAGTTGTGGCGTGAACTCAATAAGAAGTTAAAGTAATTGCAACAAATTCTATGGTTTTGTGTTAATATATAAAAGAAACTGATTATGAATACAGAAAACGAAGGCGATTTAAATCGAAGTTTTCAAATTTCTCAACCTTCAAATGATATGCCGCCAAAAAGAAGGCGCCGATGGTGGGTTTATTTATTAATTGGTTTTGGAAGTATATTCGTTCTTGGTTTAATTGCGCTTGTGGCCATAGTAACCTATTATCATTCACTTATTAAAAATTACACTTCTACTGTTCCAAAGCCACTGCCTGCCGTAGAAACATCCAAAGAAAAAGCGCAGGATTTGGCTAAACGATGGCAGAAGTTCTGTGATGATGTATTCAAAAAACAGGCTACCGAACCTTTTAAATTAACCGCCGACGATATTAACCAAATGGTTGGAAATTTCCAGAGGGGGAAAGACAATTTGAGAATAGAAATAACAAATGATTTAATTTTTGCGCATATAATGTTCCCGCTTGATAATACTGGTAAGAAGGAACTGAAAGGGCGATATCTTAATGCAACCGTAAATCTTAAACTACAGTTAGAAGATGGATTCCTTACTTTGCGTGTTCAATCTGCCACTGCGAACGATAAACCAGTCCCAAAATGGATTATTAATAGAGCTCACAATATGAATATATTACGCGATTTGGAACGTAGTTATGATTTTTTGGAGCTCTTGCAACAAATAGACGATATAGTTGTAAAAGATGGACAAATTTTATTCATCCCATTGAAACAGGATACATAGCACAGTTATAATTCCAGGTCACAGCGTGTTGTTTATTTATTGCAAACCAACCATTTTGGATTAAATTTAGTTTTGTAATATTAATTATGGCTAAAAACAACAAGTCAAATTGTTCCGAAGGGTCAGCGGATGAACTTTCATTTGAAGAGGCGCTGACCCGATTGGAGGCAATTGTCAGTGAAATGGAAAATGAGGAACTGCCTCTTGAAAAGATGATTGAACGATATAAAGAGGGCGCAAAACTTGCACGGATATGCCAGCAAAGACTTATTGACGCAGAATTAAAAGTTCAAGAACTTGAGAAAAGAATTGGTGGCGAATTTAATTTAAAACCATTGTCAGTAAATAATGAAAAGACTGACGCTGAACACGGAGAATAAGTTATGAGCCGATATCTTGATATGATTGATAGTCCTTCTCATCTTAAAAAATTGACTATCGAACAACGAATTGAGTTATCTAACGAAATTCGTCAGGAATTAATTACCAAACTATCAAAAACAGGCGGACATCTTGGACCAAATTTGGGCGTTGTTGAACTGACAATAGCCCTTCATAGCGTTTTTAATACGCCGACGGATAAATTTATATGGGATGTTAGTCATCAATCCTATGTTCATAAACTTTTAACGGGAAGGAAGAATCTTTTTCATACAATCAGGACAACTGGCGGACTTAGTGGCTTTGCTTCCCGAGCCGAAAGTGAGCACGATTGTTATGGCGCAGGACACGCAGGCACAGCGGTTTCAGCGGCGTTGGGTATAGCCGCGGCGCGAGATAGATTGGGGACAAATGAGAACGTGGTTTGTATTGTCGGCGATGCAGCCTTAACAAATGGCATATCGTATGAAGCACTAAATAACATTATTACCACAACTAAACGGTTTATCCTTATCTTAAATGATAATGAATTTAGCATTGCAAAAAATGTTGGAGCAATAGCAAATCATCTGCACAAATTAATCACCAATCCACGTTATAACAAATTTCAGAAAGATTTTATCAATTTCTTACGGAAATTTTCAAAAGGCGACCTCGCCGTCAAATTGAGTCATAAGGCAGAGGTGTTAATCAAAGGTGCAGTTGCAACTGTTGCTCTGGATAAACAGACAAAAAAAACAGATGATGAAAGTGCAGACGGCAGAGGAGGTTACGGTAGCAGTCTTATTTTTGAAGAACTTGGTTTAAGGTATATTGGTCCTGTTGATGGACACGACTTGCCATTATTGGTTAGCACCCTTGAATTTGCAAAAGCTTGCGAGGAACCGATTGTTGTTCACGTTTTAACGCAAAAAGGCCACGGTTATGATATTGCGTTAAAACAGCCTGAAAAATTTCACGGAACTGGCCCTTATGATATACAGACCGGAAATTCCACCGAGGTTAAGTCGGCAACAATTCCTACTTATCAAGATGTGTTTGGCGAGACTATGGTGAAATTATGCCGTCGAGATTCCACAATAGTTGGCATTACAGCCGCAATGCCATCAGGCACCGGCTTAAAAACCCTTGAAAAGGCTATACCAGAACGGTTTTTTGACGTGGGTATAGCCGAAGAGCATGCTGCCTTATTTGCAGCGGGTATGGCTACTATGGGATTTCATCCGGTCTGCGCTATTTATTCTACATTTT
>JAKPVM010000137.1 GCA_029572555.1 Verrucomicrobiota bacterium
AAAAAATCCCTGTAAATCTTATGTTTTTCTTTTGTTTCCATATAAAAAAATCCCTGTGATAAATACGCGTTTATCAGTGTTTTAAATATTTGCGAGAAATTTTAATATTAACTACTTTCGCAGCTTAACAAATTTGTTTAAATTATTGTGTCAATTCAACAAATATCCACCCATATATCCAATTGTTATTTGTTTGCTAATGATTGAGGAAAAAAGGGATAAAAATTTCTAAAAGTGAAAAATACGAAAAACCCCTGAAAAATCAAGGGGTAAGGTTTGATTTTTATCAGTTATGGGATGATAATAGTTTTAAATGCTATCTTTTAATGTTAAAATAATACGGTGCATGAAGCAGGGATAATATATAATGTTTTAAAGGTAGCCGAAGAGACCGCAAGGAAACAGAACGGTCAAAAGATACTTAAACTTTACTTGCGGGTTGGTTCAATGAGCGGTGTAATACCGGAGGCGCTGCAGTTTGCCTTTGAGGCTATGCGAACTGATACTATGGCTAAAGAGGCGCAACTTAAAATTGAAAACGTTTCTGCCTCCTGCTGGTGCGAAGATTGTAAAATTGAATATGTTCCGGATGAACTCGGTTTTTTATGTCCAAAGTGCGGCGGCGGAAATATAAAGTTGCAAAAAGGCAGAGAACTTGAATTGGTCTCAATAGATTATTGTTGATTTATTATGTGCAAAGAATGTGGATGCGATAGCGGTAGTAGCGGAACGAGGATTAACGGCGAGCCTGTTGATAAAATCAACTCGTCATTGTTGGGTTCAACGGCTGATGGCAAGGGAGATAACCATAAGGATTCGCACTCCTCTAAAAATTCAATTTCCGAACATCATCACGAACATCATCATTCGCATTCAAGCGATGAGCACAGCCATTCAATCCAGATAAATTATCCCGTGCTTGAACAGAACGACCGAATCGCCGAGAGAAATCGCGGGTTTTTCCTTGCCAGAGGTATATTTGCCATAAATATGCTTTCTTCACCGGGTTCAGGAAAAACGACTTTGATTTATGAAACGGCGCGACTGCTTTCCGATAAAATTAAGATAGCCGTAATCGTTGGCGACCTTGCAACTGAAAACGATGCCGAACGGCTCAGAAAGGCGCAAATACCAACTGTTCAAGTGAACACGGGGACTGTCTGCCACCTTGACGCGGGGATGGTGGCGCGGGCTTTCAGCCAGGTTGCAAACCAGCAGATTGACCTTTTGATAATAGAGAACGTCGGCAATCTTGTTTGCCCGGCAATGTTTGACCTCGGGGAAAATAAGCGCGTAGTCCTACTTTCTACGACAGAAGGCGAGGATAAGCCGCTCAAATATCCGCCAATCTTTCATTCGGCAGATGTGGCTGTTATAACAAAGATTGACCTTGTGCAGCCTGCTGGGTTTAACAGGGAACTTGCGTTGGAGAATTTGAAAAGGATAAGTCATCATGCGCAGGTGTTTGAAGTTTCCGCAAAGACAGGCGAGGGAATGGATAAGTGGTGCAGTTATCTGCTTGATTGTTTCGCTCATAATAAAGGGACTTTTGCAGGGAAATAAATGGAGATTGATATTTCAAGATTTAACTCGGCGCTTCAGCAATCAACGGCTGAATTGTTGAGTCGTAAATCAAAAAAGGGATACTGGGAAGGTTGTCTTGCAAGCAGCGCACTTTCTACCGCTACCGCAGTTGTGGCGCTTGAACTGGTTCATCGTCATTATTTAAATAAAAATGAAAAACCGCCTTTTGATTATAGCCTTGTCGAACAAGGAATTGATTGGCTTGCGAAGAATGTAAATCCCGATGGCGGTTGGGGCGATACTAAATTGAGCCTTTCCAATTTAAGCACAACAGCGCTTTGCTGGTCTGTCTTTTATGTTGTTCAAAATGGACAAACTAAATATCCCGCGTTAGTATTTAATGCGGAGAAATGGATAAAACAACACGCCGGCAGGATTGAACCGCATATACTTGTCCCATCAATCATTACTCGCTATGGGAACGACCGCACTTTTTCAGCCCCAATTTTGATGATGTGCGCAATTGCTGGCAGGTTAGGCGATAACGGCTGGAAATGGGTGCCACAACTTCCGTTTGAATTATCAGCGTTGCCTCAAAAATTTTTTGCCGGCGTAAAAATGCCCGTCGTCAGCTATGCTTTGCCAGCGCTTGTTGCAATTGGTCAGGCACGATATAGCAACCTTCCATCAGGAAATTTTCTCCAAAAATTTTTTCGTTCTCTAACCAAAGAACGCACACTTGAACTGATTAAAAAGATTCAACCATACAGCGGTGGATACCTTGAAGCAGTCCCGCTGACAAGTTTTGTCACAATGGCTCTTGTCTCTTGCGGACGGGCAGAGCATCCAGTAGTTAAAGAGGCGGTTAAATTTATCACATCATCGGCAAGAAAAGACGGCAGCTGGGCAATAGATACAAACCTTGCAGTTTGGTTGACCACGTTGTCAATCAATGCAATTTGCGATGCCAAACCATCGCAGGAAATCCCGATTCCTAAAGAAGACATGTCGTTTTTATTTAAATGGATTTTGAACCAGCAATATCGGGATAGCCATCAATATACAGGCGCTCCGCCGGGTGGATGGGCATGGACAAACCTGAGCGGTGGCGTCCCCGATGCAGACGATACCGCAGGCGCCTTGCTTGCGCTTAACCGATTGATGACGCGCATTTCAGATTCAAAACAGGAATCACCGGAAGGTTTTATTAATCCGATAAAATCCGCAATTAACGGAATAAACTGGCTTATCAATCTGCAAAATAAAGATGGCGGCATACCTACATTTTGCCGTGGCTGGGGACATCTGCCTTTTGACAGAAGCGGGGCAGATTTAACCGCTCACGCCATTCGCTCCATTATAAGTTGGCTGCCGTTTTTGCCACCGCAAGATGCCCACAGGCTGGAGAAACACCTAAAAAAGGCTGTGAATTTTCTCCTTACTTCGCAATCGCCAAAGGGTTATTGGCAGCCGTTATGGTTCGGCAATCAATATGAACGATACGATAGAAATTTGACTTATGGGACTTCTCGCGTGTTGATTGCCCTGCAACATCTCTTGAGGTTCGAAGGCGAACGAACAGCAAAGGCAGGCGAAAAAGCGGTAAAATGGCTAATTAATTGTCAGAACAAAGATGGCAGCTGGGGCGGGTTTGCGAACTCGCCGCCATCAACCGAAGAAACTGCGTGGGCTATTGAATCCCTTGCAAGGGTTGCAATGGTTCCATTTTGCGAACAAGAATTAAGAAACACAATTATAGAGGCGACTCTTGCCGGGACCAATTGGTTGATTGAAAAAGTAGAATGCGGTGAATGGACAAAGCCGTCGCCAATCGGTTTTTACTTTGCAAACCTCTGGTACTACGAAGAATTATATCCATTAATCTTCACCGTCTCCGCCCTAAAAGCCGTCCAACCAGTTTTAAAGACGATTAAGAAAACTAAATAACCTGACTTTTTCTTGCAACGAGAAAATCCAGAATAAAGTAAACAGTAGACAAACAAATCTGAACATTCGTAAAAATCTGCGTTTTTCACTCTTGCCAAATGCATAAGATTTTTGTTTAACTTCAAATTGTGTTGCAACAGCAAACAATAAAAAAGTCGGTAGGTTATTCCGGTGTGGGATTGCACAGCGGAAACCGCGTTAATATGACTTTATTGCCAGCACAGCCTGATACCGGGGTGCGGTTCAGACGCGTTGACCTTGATGGCAAACCTGAGATTGAGGCTCGGATTGACAATGTCTCTGATACAACTCGCTCAACCACGCTTTCAAAAGGGAATATAAAAGTTCACACAATTGAACATTTGATGGCGACTTTTGCCGGGTTTAATATTGATAATGTAGTAATTGAACTTGACGCCAATGAGCCGCCGATTGGCGATGGTAGCGCGCAGATTTATTCTCAACTTGTGGAACAGGCAGGAATTGTTCCACAGAACGTTGCGGTTCAGCCTTATGTTATCCAAACGCCGTTTGAATTTCAGGTGAGCGATGCATTGATGTCGGTGTTTCCCAGTGACAAATTAAAAATCACCTGCACAAGCGCAGATAAACAAGGGAGATTCACACAGTTTTTTAGCACGGAAATTACACCCGAGACCTATAAAACAGAAATTGCACACGCTCGCACATTTTGTTTTTATGAAGAAATTGAGTATTTGATAAAGAACGGCTTGATAAAGGGCGGCAGTCTGGAAAACGCGATAGTGATTCGCGATGATGCGGTTTTGACGACCGAGCCGTTGAGGTATGCGGAGGAATTTGTTCGGCATAAGATGCTGGATATACTGGGAGACATTGCATTAGTTGGAATGCGACTTCAGGCTCATATCATTGCTGTTCGCCCAAGTCATACCGCAAATTGCGAACTTGCGCGGCGAATTGTATCGCAAATAACAAAGGCTCAGGTGGCTATGCAGACATTTACTCCGCCTCCACAACCGGAGCCAAAACGTTCAGAAACTCAACCACCACCTCAACAGCCAACAGTAACAAAAATTGAGGACGGCGCAACTCTGGATAATATCCAGGTGATGAACACTTTGCCTCATCGGTATCCTTTTTTGATGATTGATAAGGTCGTTCAGATAAAAGGCAACACAATACGGGCTATCAAAAATGTTACAATCAACGAACCATATTTTCAGGGGCATTTTCCGAACCATCCAATTATGCCCGGCGTTCTTCAACTTGAAGCCATAGCACAGGTTTCGGGTATTTTGATGTTAAGGCAGGCTGAATTTGCTGGCAAGATTGCTTATTTTATGTCGGCTGAAAATGTAAAATGGAGGAAGCCTGTTCGTCCCGGCGATACGATTGTGATTGATATTGAGTTGGTAAAAGTGCGCGGAAAAATAGGCAAGGCAAAGGGCGTATGCAGTGTAGATGGCGAGGTTGTTAGCGAGGCTGATGTTACTTTTATGTTGATTGACCGTTAAAAGGTAAGATAGGAAATGATTCATCCAAACGCAAAAATTTATCCGACGGCGATAGTTCATCCTGACGCCACTATTGGCGAGGCCAGCGAGATTGGTCCTTACTGTATAATTGGCAAAGATGTTGTTCTCGGTGCAAATTGCCGATTACATTCTCACGTTGTAATTGATGAACACACAACGTTAGGGGATAACAACGAAATTTACCCATTTGCGTCAATCGGTTTAAAGACGCAGGATTTAAAGTATAAAGGCGGGATAACAAAGACAGTGATAGGCAGCCATAACACATTTAGGGAATATGTCACGGTTCATAGCGCTACGGGCGATGGCGAAACCACGATTGTAGGCTCTTACAACCATATCCTTGCTTACTGCCATATTGCGCACAATGTGGTGCTGGGAAATCATATAATTATGTCAAATGTTGCAACACTTGCTGGGCATGTAATTGTTCAAGACTATGCGGTAATTGGGGGGCTTGCAGCAATTCATCAATTTTGCAGGATTGGTAAGATGGCAATTATTGGTGGTTGTTCAAAAGTGGTTCAAGATGTCCCACCGTATATGCTTGGAGATGGTAATCCTGCTACAACAAGGACAATAAATAAAGTGGGAATGGAAAGGAACGGCGTTCCTGAAGAGGCACAATCGGCTTTAAAACAGGCGTATAAAATTTTATTCAGAGAAGGCTTAAACACCACTGAAGCCATAAAAAAGATAAAGAGCGAACTTCCACAACTGAACGAGATAAGAGAATTAGTTGAATTTATTGAGACAAGTGAAAGAGGCATTGCCCGTTAAAATTTGTCCTGGAACGCTCTGATTTTGTATTCTTGTTTTTGCTTTATTAGCGCCGATTTTTCCATTTCCACAACGGTTTGCCTGCCTAAAAATTCCATCAAAATAGCGACTCTTTTGCTTCCGGGCATTGGACGCAGCACCACAACTTCCAATCCCTTGAACGGACCATCGCCGATTACGACCTCCTCTCCCTCGCAAAACTCATTTTCTATTATATGAACTTGTTCAGGACCAACTATTTTTTGTAGTTCAGCAATTGTTTCCTCCGGAATTTGCGGATAAAAATTACCAAAATGAACAATTCCAGCCACGCCATTTGCATAATTCACAATATTTTTGTTAATAAAGAAATCAAATTTTGCAAAGACATAAGATGGAAACACTGGCTCATTAAACCAAACCAGACCGCGAGGAGTGGAACGTTTGAACCTTAATCGGGGGACAAAAACTTCAAAGCCGAATTCTTTTTCCAGTGTGGCAGAAGCGATATGCTCCCGCTTTGGCTGTGTTTTCACACAGTACCACGCCGGAAAACCCCCCGGCAACTTTCCCCAATTTTCCATCTGCCGCAAACTCATAGGCAATTGTATATATAACAAGATTTAAAAAAATTTCAATCAAAAAATAAATGAGGTTCAATATTATAAGAAATTCTAAAGTAGATTTTAAGTTATACGTATTTGTTTGTACCACCTATCCCCACAGGCAAAAATACCACACAAAAGTAGCATAGACTTTCTTGTCTGCGCCTTTTATCCACAAGCAAGAATGCCTGAGCTACACTATGTTTGAGCGATATGCTCATACGATTTTCAACATACCTTAAATCTTAGAAACAGTTCGTTTCCTATCTTTCTTTTTGAAATTAATTCAAGAATTATCGCTTTATCAATAGATTGAATACCTACGCCATCTGCAATGGTAGGCGCATTTTTTCCGCCAATGATAAATGGGCAAATAGTTAGGTAGAGTTCATCAACAAGCCGTTCTCTGAACAGGGCAGAGTTCAAGGTTCCACCGCCTTCGCACACAAGCCTGTTCACGTTCCATTCTTTTTTCAAAATCTTCAGGGCTTTATAGAAATCAACCTCCTTGGTACCACATTTAATTAAATGAGCACCGGCGCGTTGAATGTTTTCTAACGCCTGTTTAGGTGCAGATTCAGTTGTTAAAATAATTAAAGGCGATATTGGGGATTTAAATACTGGTATATGGGTTTTGACCGAACAGGAGCCGCTTACAACTATTCTTAGATGACATTCCTCCAAACCGTTTTTAATCCTCATCTTTTTATATTTTTCTCCGCCGGTGCCCAATGTCACATCTGGCGATTCAACGGTTCTTGCGCCACACATAACTGCGTCTGCTGTTGCCCGCAATTTGTAAAGATTTTCTAAATCGTGTTTGCTGCTGAAATTATGGATTTTTCTATTAGCCGATGCGGTTTTTCCATCGGCGCTCATCGCCATATTAATAATTAAAAAAGGCAATCCATCTTTCTGGTTATGTTGCGATTCCGTCATAATATAAGCATTGTGTCGCCATAGCTATAAAACCGATAACGTTCTTTTATTGCCTCGTTGTAGGCTTTAAAGATAAGGGTTTTACCGTTTGTTCCACCGGGGTCGGCAAAGGCGGATACGAGCATAAGCAGTGTTGAACAGGGTAGATGAAAGTTCGTAAGCAGAAGGTCTACGACTTTAAAATTATACGGCGGATAAATGAACAGATTTGTTTTTGATTGAACAGGGACTATTTTGCCCTGATGCTTTAGCGCAATCGATTCTAATGTCCTCACAGAGGTTGTTCCGACAGCCAATATCCTTCCACCGCGGGCTTTTGTCTCCTTAATTTTTTGCGCAGTTTCATCAGGGATTTCAAAGTGTTCATAGTGCATCTTGTGTTCTTCAATTTTTTCTACTTTAACTGGCGCAAATGTGCCAGGCCCGACGTGAAGTGTAATATAGGCTATTTGTATCCCCGACTTTTTAATTTTATCTAATAGCTGATGAGAGAAATGCAAACCTGCTGTTGGCGCGGCGACTGAGCCGGGTATTTTAGCAAAGACAGTCTGGTATCGCTCTCCATCTTTAACAAAATCGGCTTTGCGCTGGATATATGGCGGAAGCGGGGGTTCGCCAAGTTTATCAAGTTCATTTAATATATTTGGTGTATTATGGAACTGAAGTCTGCGGTGTCCTTCGTCGTTAATTCCAATAACCGTTGCATAGACCTGATTTTTCTGTCCATTTCTATCGAAGAACTCTATTTGTGTGCCGAGCCGGGCGCGTTTTCCAGGTTTTAGCATAGCCCACCAATCGTTTGTAGCATTTTGCTCTATTAACAGGGATTCAATAGCGCCGCCGCTTCGTGCATTTACACCGCGAAGTCTTGCAGGGATTACTCGGGAATTATTGAGCACGATTAAATCGTTAGGGGTTAAATAACTTATGAAATCGGGAAATTGCCTGTGGCTTATGTTTCTGCTCTTTCGTTCAAGGACAAGCAGTCGCGAGCCCTCGCGTTCGATGGCTGGACACTGGGCAATTAAATCTTCTGGTAAATTATAACCGTATTCGCTTGTAATACCCATTTGGACAATCAAACTAAAAGAGAGTCTATCACAAATAAATAAAAGTTTGAAGTGATTGTTGACATTGTCAGTTTATTTTATAAAACTTTAAAAAATAACAACAATCTTGGAAGGGTTTTATGACGCCGGACGATATACTTTTGCAAGCCGAAGAAAAGATGATAAAAACCGAGCAGGTAATTCAACACGAATTTGCTGGTATCCGCACAGGAAAAGCTTCGCCTGCTCTTGTTGAAAATATAGTAGCTGAGGCTTACGGGACGCAAATGCGCATCAGGGAACTTGCCAGTATAACAACACCAGAGCCTCGCGTTATTGTGATTCAACCTTATGACCCGACCACAACAACACCAATAGAAAAGGCAATCCAGAAGAGCAATCTTGGCATTAATCCAGCCGTTCAAGGTAAGGTAATTCGTCTTGTTTTGCCTGAGTTAAGTCAGGAACGACGAATGGAACTGGATAAACTTGTCAAGAAAATGGCGGAAGAGGGAAGGGTGGCGATTAGAAATGTCCGCCGCGAGGCTATTGAACATTTAAAACGGATTTTAAAAGACCATAAAATGTCCGAAGACGATTTCGAGTCCTACGAAAAAGAGGTTCAAAAACTTACTGAGGATTATATAAAAAAGGTAGACGAACATCTTGCGAAGAAAGAAAAGGAAATAATGACGGTTTAAATTCTGAGGCAGTTCAGTTATTTAAAATGGCGTCTTAAATGGTCTAAGATTTGCGTCGTAATAAATGTGAGATTTCGTTCGCTTAAATCGCGTAAGTTTAAACTGAAACTTTCATTATAATCAGCAGTTTTAATCGCAATCCATATAACATAACTGCTATCGGATTTTATCGGTTCACCAGCGCATATAGCCAGACTGTTTTTCGGGTTTTTGCTTAAATATGTGGCAATATAATTTGCCTTATCTTTGACGCTATTTAATCCTTTCCAATCCTCTTCCGGTATGCCAATTATTTTTTTTAACCTTTCAAAATCCGGCGCCGAATAACAGCCGTCAACCAGTTCTCTGAATCCATCTGAGATATGAATTTTATAACAAGCCCCACAGGCATCGGCAAACCGCAATTTATATCCCTTCAGATGAGATGCAACGACCGATTCAAAGGATTCGCCGTTGGTTGAATAAATTGCGTCTCCAAAATATTCCTTTAACTTCTGAACAACCTGTTGCAAACGCGTTATGTCTTGTTGAGTACTGCCCGGCAGCGAAAATGTAAAATCTACCCGCGACCCCTCAAAAATTGAGGTCATTATTATATCAGAATCAATCTTTATTTTATTCCGCAAAGTATCATCAATTTGAGATTGTCCGATGCCGACAAACTTGACTGTAATTGAATTGTTTAAAGGATGAATACCATATTTGTTTTGCAGAAAAGGCAAGAGTTCTTCATTTACCATCTGTTGTAATTCAGAAGGCGGACCTGGCAATGCAATTATTTGGCAACGATCCATATCAAACACAAGACCCGCGGCAGTCCCAGAAGAACTTTTTAAGTAACCACCTTTTACAGGAATCAAGGTCTGTTTTATTAAATTCTGTTTTAAATTTTCTCTTTTTACATTGAATCGTCTTACTATTTGCTCAATTAACTGCTGATTTTCTCGCAGTTCAATCCTTGTAAATTCTGAAAGTGTCTCACGGGTAATATCGTTTGCAGTCGGTCCTAAACCTCCGGTCACAATGATAAGGCTGGTCTTATTTGTTGCATAAGAAAGGGCAGAAATAATATCGTTGCGATTATCATCAACAATCATAGAACCGACGCACCTTAAACCGAGTTTTAATAATGAGCGCGCAATAAAACTTGTGTGACTATCAGGATAAACACCTTCAAGAAGTTCGCCGCCTGTTACTACAATAAAATAATTTGTAGGATTTATCTTCACCGCATCGCTTTGCGCCATTAACCCGACTGAAAAAAACATTTGTAGAATGAGGATACATCCATTTATTGCAAACCGATAGAGGTCTGATTTTCTTTTCATATTAAAATCCCTTTAAGTATTAGCGCGGTTTTGAAAAAACTCAAATTTATACGGTATAAATTCTGAAAAAGTTACATTGAGAAATGTTGAAGCCGATTTAATAAGCGCAGTCTTCCAATCAGAAAATGACAATCCTTGTGGAACAGGTTGAACCGAACCTTGAATAAGCATACCGGTCTTTGTCCGTCGTTGAGCGGCGCCGGCAATCTTTTTGCCATTTCGCAACAAATCGTATTTCTCATAACCTATGAAACATTGGCCGGGCAACGGTTTTACTGATTCAGGAGCAAGTTCGGTCTTAATCCCTAAAAATTTAAAAGCCTCGCAAATCCACTGGTGCAACCGCTGATAACTATTAACCGCCTTTAGCCGATACCAGTAATGATTCGGTGGAAACACAAGACTATATGTCCAGTCATTCAGATGTGGGACAAAGCCGCCGCCGGTTGATCTTTTAACAAGCGGACGAACCGTAGTAATTTTTTCTATCTCCGCCTCTTTTTGAAAAAAGCCAAAAGTTCCCGCAGGTTTATTCCATCCATAAAGTCGCAAAAGAGGGTGTCCTATTATTACTGCTTTCTCAAGCAGTATTTTATCAATAAGCATATTTTCCTGCGGTTCGCACTTCCCGCTATCAAATAAAAACCAATTGTCTTTTTCTTCGCTCATTACAAATTATTTTTTCCCGTTTTTCGGTTTTGCAATTTTGCAAAATTCAAATGCCGAAGGGCAGAGTTCTTTTATCTCGCAATTTTCACAGTCAGGATTTCTTGCGTAGCAACGTCTCCGTCCATGCCAGATTATCCAATGGCTGAACATAGTCCATTGGTCTTTCGGGACAAGTCTCATCAAATCAGCTTCAATTTTTTCCGGGTCTTTTTCTTTTGTTAAACCGAGTCGTTGTGAAAGGCGAACTACATGTGTATCTACAACTATACCAGCATTTATCCCGAAGGCATTTCCCAGAACTACATTGGCGGTCTTGCGTCCAACGCCATCTAAAGAGGTCAGTTCTTCCATTGTCCGCGGGACTTCTCCATTAAATCGTTCCACTACCTTTTTGCAGGCAGATTGAATCGCCCGCGCTTTTGTCTTATACATTCCGATTCTTTTTATATCTTTTTCGAACTCTTCAAGATTCGCATTGGCATAATTGGCAGCGGTCTTATATTTTTTGAACAATTGCTCGGTCACGATATTTACCTGCTTATCCGTGCAACGAGCAGATAGGATGGTTGCGACTAAAAGTTGAAGTGGATTCTCAAAGTTAAGTTCACAATGAGCATTGGGATAGGTTTTCTTTAAAATTTCTATTATTTTTTTAATCCGCTGTTCGCTATCTTTTTTAGATTGCATAGCCCTTATGATAGCAAAAAATTAAATAAGGTAGGATAATTTTTTTATTTAACTACATTTAGGCAAATTGGTTCCGGATATTCATACAATTTGCCCTCGTAGTTTCGCAAAATTATCCGCTCATCATTCTGGCTAACAATATAGTTTGGATTAATTGGAATCTTTCCACCACCGTTAGGGGCATCGATGACATATTGCGGAATTGCATAGCCCGTGGTGAAGCCTCGCAATCCAATCATAATTTCAATCCCTTTTTTAATCGAGGTTCTGAGATGTTCGCTACCGGAGACAAGGTCGCACTGATATAAATAATACGGTTTTACTCTGCACATTAAAAGTTTCTGCACAAGCGCCTTCATCACAACCACATCATCATTTACCCCTTTTAATAAAACCGATTGATTGCCAAGCGGGATACCAGCATCAGCGAGACGTCCAAGCGCCTTTCTTGATTCCACTGTCAATTCACGAGGATGATTGGTATGAATACTGATGAATAGCGGATGGTACTTTTTTAGTATATCACAGAGTTCAGCCGTTATCCTTTGCGGCAAAAATATCGGGATACGCGTTCCAATCCTTAACATCTCAATATGAGGAATTTGGCGTAACCTTTTCAGGATTTCATCAATCTTATCGTCGTTAAGCAACAACGGGTCGCCACCGCTCAACAATACATCGCGCACCTCTTTGTGTTCTCTGATATAAGCAACCTGACGTTCAAACTCGGGGTGAAAATCATAACCTGTGGCATTGGATACCATCCTTGAACGAGTGCAATACCGACAATAAGAGGCGCAACGGTCTGTAACCAGGAATAATACCCTATCAGGATACCGATGAACAATTCCCGGCACCGGAGAAGAGGATTCTTCTCCGCAGGGGTCATCTCTTTCCCATGGCATCGACTGCGTCTCTTCAATTCTGGGAATGACCTGCCGTCTGATAGGACAACTTAAATCGTGTTTATCAATCAAATTAAAGAAATAAGGTGTGATACCAAGCGCCAAACGTTTTTCGGCAAGGAGGACGTCTGCCTGTTCTTCCGGTGAAAGTTTAATTAAATTCTCAAGTTGGTCAATGGTGGCAATCCTGTTCCGTAATTGCCAGTGCCAGTCCTCCCAGTCAATCAAAGATACACCTTCCCATACACCTGCTGACACAAACTTCTTTAATTCATTTAATCTTTCCTCACAGTTGTGGTCGTCTTTCTTATCAGCATTGCTATCGTTTGGCATTTTATAAAATTTAATTTTAATTTCTTACCCTGTTTTTCCAACAAGGCAATATATCAATATAAATTAATATTTATATTAGCATAATTCTGATTTTCTTCAAATTGTGAAGATAGATTTTATACGCATCAATAAACGCCATATTCTTGCAAAGCCTCCCACATAGCCATTATGTTTTGAGGCGGGACATCAGCCTGAATGTTATGAACGGTTGTAAAAACAAACCCACCACCGGGCGCAAGGTCGTCAATCCTTCGCTTGACCTCATCTTTGACCTGTTCAACAGTGCCTCGCGGCAAAACATACTGGGTATCGACTCCACCGCCATAAAATACCAAATCTTTGCCAAATTCTTTTTTCAGTTCGCGGGTATCCATACCAACGGCGCTGACTTGAACAGGATTTAAAATATCAATTCCTGCCTCTATTAAATCCGGGAGCAACTTTCGGACGGCGCCGCAGGAATGGAAAAAGACTTTAACAGAAACCTGCGCAGATTTTTTTATGAATGAAAAAAGTTTTGAATGACGCGGTTTTAAAAATCGCCTATACATCTCAAGACTGATGAAACATTTTGTTTGTGAACAAAGGTCGTCGGCTTCCGAAATTATCATCACATTTTTCCCGACAGTTTTCAAAGCCTTTCCCCAGTATTTCATTTTGATTTCACAAATTATATCAAGCAGCGCCTCAGCAAAGGCGGGATTTTCAATCATATCGCAGAAGAAATTCTCAAAACCCCGCAACCATAACGCCACTTCAAAAATCCCGGCAGCATTTCTACCAAGAATATAGGCGACCTGTTTTTTATTCATCAACTCATCAGCCTGCTCCGCCATATTTACAAAACGAGCAGGGTGTAGCGGGTCGGGAAATTTATTTTTCATCAGTTCGCTAATAGTATTTACATTTTCAAGCGGATGTTTTCGCATATCGTGGTAGAACCCGCCATCGATAGGCATCCACCATTCAATTCCCCACTCATCTACAAGTTTACTATACCCATCTTCAATCCGTCCTGTCGGCGTTGAGTTTGGCGGTTCTGATGGATTGATACCCCAAACATCAACCTTTAACCTTTCCTTTAAATCTTCATCTACTTTTGCGAGTTGCTGGAATGGATCCTCTATTTGAATTTCAACTCGGGGCAAGCCAAGATATTCACGTAGTCGCCTATAAGCAATCTGGTGAATACCGGTGAGGATTGTTCCGCCCAAATCATAAGGCACGCGGTCTGGCTCGCGGTGGTTAATTGCCGCTTCAACACGGCTACGGCTGGTAAAAGAATTATTATTCATTACAGGGATAAAGAAAGTATAACCGAATTCCCGCATTGGACAAACAAAATTTATGAGACTATTCCCTTTCCCTGATTTATCGGGTAATTCTTATTTCACTATTGCATCTGGTCAAACAGTCGCGAGGTAGAAGAAGTTCTCTCAATCTGACGTTTTAAACTCCCGCAAACAAGTTCGCAAAGTTCAAAAATAGTCGGGTCTGAAATTCTGTAATAAACATTTACGCCATCTTTTCTTCTGGCAACGATGCCGGCGTCTGCAAGGATTTGCAACTGATGTGAAATATTAGCCTGATTTGCGCCAACGAGTTTAACAAGTTCGCCCACGTTTTTCTCGCCATCTTCAAGCGCAATAATAAGCTTCAGCCTCGTTTTTTCGCTTAATGCTTTAAAACGGGCTGCTACCATTTCAAGTGCCTCATCAGACAATTGGTGTTTTGGAACCTTCTGTGTCATTTTAGTTTCTCTTAAATTGTATATTAAATTAAATTCTATATCAATAACTAAATAACAATTTATTCAATTATTTGATTCCTGAATCATTAACATAGAGGTAAAAGATGTGTCATCTATAAAATATCAACCAGCCGAAGGCTGGCATTCTGAAACTCCGAAGGAGTGTCAGGATTATAGCATAGACATTAATACAAAGGAAAACCCCGTTAGGGGTGACAGAGCGATAATTGAAAATCCAACCATCAAAATTCAATGGCTCTGTCACCGCTTTCAGCGGTTTATGATATTTTTATATTTTGTTTGCTACAATAATGTCACTCCTTCGGATAAAAGGGCAGTTGTCC
>JAKPVM010000147.1 GCA_029572555.1 Verrucomicrobiota bacterium
AACAGATTGAACACAGCAGACTCAATAGTTCAAAACCCGGTTCTAAAAGTGGCGGTTCTGACTTTGCATTTGCAGATGGTAGCGCAAGATATTTGCGGGCATGGGCTTCGGTGACTCCTATCAATTTGTGGGCTGTAACAGAGGATATGCGGAGGACACCGATTACCTCCCAATAAATAGTCTTGAATTAAGAACCTATTCCACGGATATTAAGAATTAACACGGATAGATAGGATAAAAATCTATCCTGTGAATCTTTCCCGACTTTTGACGCGCCTCCTAAATTAAGAAATGCAAATTCATAACACACTGAAAAACAAGGATTCATTCTTTAAGAAAATCGATTTTACCGCACTAATCGTCAAAACTAAGGGAAAGTTCTCGCAGATGTCGCAGATTAATAAGAACGCAGATAAATGCAGAGATACTATATGTATTTTTGCCTGTGGTTTCCAATGTGTTTCCCTGCCGACAGTCTTAAGAGTGGCGTCAGCATCCTTACTGACGGTTCTAATACTCGGGAGCAAGGATGCTCCCGCCACCTTGCAAACAGGATTTACAGGGATTTTTTATTTTTAACAAGGATAGACAGGATGGACAGGATATTTTATAAGACACAAGACACACGGATGAACAAGATACAAAGATACAAGATACGATTTTTTATCCTGTATATCCTTGTTAAAAATCTGGTATCAGCATCCCTGCTGACGATTCCAAATTTGGGAGCAAGGATGCTTCCACCACCTTAGAGTAGCACAGGCATTCCTGCCAGTAGGGGCAAAATGGAGTCAGGAGATTTACAAGGATTTTTTATTTTTTAACACGGATAGACAGGATGGACAGGATATTTTATAAGACACAAGAATGGACAAGATACAAAGATACAAAGATACAAGATACAATTCTTTATCCTGTATATCCTGTGTATCCCTGTTAAATTATCTTTTTCAATCCTGTGTATATCTTATCTATCCCTGTTATTGCAAATGCGCCGGAAACATCGGCAAAACAAATATTGGATTGGCTTGGTGTAAAATAGGATTTACAGGAATTTATTTTAACACGGATAGACAGGATGGACAGGATATTTTATAAGACACACGGATGAACAAGACACAAAGATACAAGATACAATTCTTTATCCTGTATATCCTGTGTATCCCTGTTAAATTATCTTTTTCAATCCTGTGTATATCTTATCTATCCCTGTGGATTTTTTGTTATGAAAATTGCAAATGCGACGGAAACATCGGCAAAACAAATATTAGATTGGCTTGGTGTAAAATAGGATTTATAGAATTTTATTTAACACGGATGAACAAGATATTTTATAAGACACAAGACACACGGATCAACAAGATACAAAGATACAAGATACGATTTTTTATCCTGTATATCCTGTGTATCCCTGTTAAATTATCTTTTTCAATCTTGTGTATATCTTATCTATCCCTGTTGATTTTTTGTTATGAAAATTGCAAATGTGCCGGAAACATCGGCAAAACAAATATTGGATTGGCTTGGTGTTAAATAATTTAGAACCGCTGCATTGTCGCCCGCTTTTCGTAAATCGCCTGAATAATTTTTTCGGTAAGTTCAGGTTTAGATGCAAGCGTAGTTTGAGCGGCTTCTTTGCCCTGTCCAATTAATTCGCCGGCAAACTGTAGCCACGAACCTTTTTTGTCAATCACGCCATACTCAACCCCCGCGTCAATAATACTTCCTTCTTTGTTTATACCTTGATTGAAAAGGATATCAAACTCCGCCTCCATAAATGGCGGCGCAACCTTGTTCTTAACGACCTTTGTCTTGACGTGGCTGCCGATTGTGTTGCCTGCTGAGTCTTTTATATTGTCCTTTCTGCGAATATCAATTCGTATGCTTGCATAAAATTTTAATGCCTTGCCGCCGGGTGTAGTTTCTGGGTTGCCGAACATAATCCCGACCTTTTCGCGAATCTGGTTCGTAAAGATGCAGGTGGTTCGGGCTTTTGCAAGCAGACCGGTCAGTTTTCTCAACGCCTGACTCATAAGCCGTGCTTGCATACCCATAGTTGCCATCCCCATTTCCCCTTCCAATTCTGCCTTTGGAACAAGCGCTGCAACAGAATCAATCACGATTACATCAAGGGCATTAGACCGGACTAGGGTCTCGCAGATTGTCAGGGCTTCCTCGCCACTATCGGGCTGTGAAACCAGCAAATCGTTCAAATTTACACCTAATCGCTTTGCATAAGCAGGGTCCATTGCGTGTTCTGCATCTATAAATGCAGCCAACCCGCCCGCCTTTTGCGCGTTGGCAATTATATGCAATACAACTGTTGTTTTACCGCTTGATTCAGGACCAAAGATTTCAACTACTCTGCCGCGCGGAACACCGCCAACACCGAGCGCAAGATCAAGCGCAAGCGAGCCTGTGGGTATGACTTCAATTTTTTTCTGCGCCTGAACATCGCCGAGCCGCATTATACTGCCATCGCCAAAAGTCTTATGAATTGAGGAAATTGCCGCCTCCAGATCCCGTTCTCGTGTTGAGGCTATCTTTGCGCTATCTGTCGCATTTTTTTCTGAAGATTTCGTCGCCATTTGAAGTAGTAAATAAATTAAGTTATATGTTTAGTCAATGTTTTAAATGAATTGCAGCATTTGATTATCTTAATCATTAGCAAACTGAAGATAATTGCATTTTTAGGTCAAAAATTAATAAAGTATCAAAAATAGTATTAGTTAGGTGTTTAAACCGTATTAGTTCCGATACTAAACCCTTCTGCTCCCTAAAACTCCGAAGGAGTGGCAGGATTATAGCATAGAAATTAATGTATGGGAAAAACCACGGTGTTGGTGACAGAGCGATAATTTAGAAATCCAATAATGGCTCTGTCACCGCTGTGGGCGGTTTATGATGTTTTTGTATTGCTATTGCTATAATCCTTTCACCTGCTTTCGCAGGTTGTGGAATCTGTTTATACCATTTTGCAACTCCGACAAATATGCATTTAAAAATGCAATTCTTATTGGTTTGCTAAGAATTGAGGTAGATAAGAATTTTTATCTTGTTCATCCCATCTATCCCTGTTAATTCTTTTTCGTTATTTCAAAGATGACGTCCTCTTGAAGCAAAGGCAACAAAAGGATAAATTTAAACGATGTTCAAACTTGTTGCTCCATATAAACCAGCAGGAGACCAGCCGGAGGCAATTGAAAAATTGGTTCAATGGCTGAACGAGGGGCGTCGTCATCAGACCTTGCTTGGCGTTACAGGTTCAGGAAAGACTTTCACAATCGCCAATGTTATAGCAAAACTGAACCGTCCAACGCTTGTCCTATCTCATAACAAGACGCTTGCCGCACAACTTTATGCCGAATTTAAATCTTTTTTCCCGGAAAATGCTGTGGAATATTTTATAAGTTATTTTGACTACTACCAGCCCGAGGCATATATACCGGCAACAGATACTTATATTGAAAAGGATTCAAGCATAAACGAGGCAATAGAACGGATGCGGCTTTCCACAATGAGTTCATTATTTGCGCGCAGAGATGTTGTCGTTGTGGCGAGTGTCTCTTGCATCTATGGTATAGGTAGCAAGGAAGATTATGAAGAAATGCTCGTCCATATCAACGTCGGTCATCAAATTTCCCGCGACCAACTTCTTCAAAAACTTGTTGATATACAATATGACCGCAATGACATTGAATTCCAGCGGGGAAATTTTAGGGTTCGTGGCGACACGGTTGAAGTCCATCCGGCTTATACCGAAGACGCCGTAAGGATAGAATTCTTTGGAGATCAGGTTGAACGGATTACACGGTTTAACCCGATTAGCGGCAAAAAAATTGAAGAACCATATTTTATTACGATATTTCCGGGCAAACAATTTGTCACACCTTACAATAAACTTAAAAATGCCCTTTTAACAATCCGCGAAGAATTGAGCGAAAGAGTAGCCTGGTTTGAAAGCAAGGGAAAACTACTTGAAGCCCAGAGGTTGAAGATGCGCACTGAATATGATTTAGAGATGATGGAAGAGACAGGGTATTGTTCCGGGATTGAGAATTATTCGCGCCATATCGCCGGGCGTCCACCGGGTTCACGACCGAGCACATTAATTGATTTTTTCCCAAAAGATTACTTGCTTGTCATTGATGAATCGCACGCAACAATACCGCAACTGCATGGTATGTATGCAGGCGATAAATCAAGAAAAACCGTTCTTGTTGAATTTGGCTTCCGTCTCCCCAGCGCACTTGATAACCGACCGCTCAATTTCGAGGAGTTTCAGCAGCTACAAGGTCAGACCATCTATGTTAGCGCAACGCCGGGTGAAGACGAAATCAACTGGTCAGAAAAAAGGGTGGCTGAATTAGTGGTTCGTCCAACCGGGCTTATAGATCCTGAAATTGAAATCAAACCGCTAAAGGGACAGATTGACGACCTTATAAACGAGGCTCGCAAACGAGTAGAGTCAGGCGAACGAGTTCTTGTTACTACTCTGACAAAACGAACCGCAGAAGAATTGACGGATTATTTGAGAGATATCGGAATAAATGTCCGCTACCTACATAGCGAAATTGACGCTATTGAAAGGGTTGAAATATTGCGCGCGTTGAGAAAAGGCGATTTCGACGTCCTCGTCGGTATTAATCTATTGCGCGAAGGATTAGACCTGCCGGAGGTATCGCTTGTTGCGATATTAGATGCTGATAAAGAGGGGTTTTTGCGTTCGACTACAAGTCTTATTCAAACCGCTGGACGCGCCGCCAGAAATATCAACGGCAAGGTTATTCTTTATGCAGATGTTATTACAGACAGTATAAAGAAGTTCCTTGAAGTTTCAGAATACCGACGACAAAAACAAATCCAGTATAACAAGAAACATAATATAACACCGAGAACAGTAACTCGCGCGTTAGAGGAAAGCCTCTCTACCGAGTACGATTACAAAGAGAAACGGAATCTTGTTTTAAATGAAACAGGCGTGGACTTTGATTTGACAGAGACGATTAGGGAACTTGAAAACGAAATGCTTGAGGCGGCGAATAATCTTGAATTTGAAAAAGCCGCGCTACTCCGCGACCAGATAAAAGAACTCAAACGGATGTACGGAGGAGAATCAAAAACCGCGCCATCTCAAACCTCAAAACCGTATCTTGATAAGAAATCATCAAAGAAAACGACCAGCCCTTCAAAAAATCGTGTAAAAACAAAAAAAACGTAGGTATCCCAATAATAAACAGGATGAATAAGATATTTTATAGGATACCTGAATCATTAGCATAGATGGTGGTATAATATACTAAACTGTGAAGATTAATAGGTGTCATCCATAAATAACAACCAGTCGAAGGCTGGCATTTTAAAACTCCGAAGGAGTGGCAGGATTATAGCATAGCCATCAACACAGAGGAAAACCCCGTTAGGGGTGACAGAGCGATAATTTAGAAATCCAATAATGGTTCTGTCACCGCTTTGGGCGGTTTATGATTTTTTTATTCCGTTTGCTATAATAATGCCACCTGCTTTCGCAGGTTTTGAAATGAGTTTATACTTGTATATAGAGGGGAAGGGAAGAACGCTGATGACGCAGATGAACAGGATTTAACGCAGATTATTATTTAAAATGGATATAGAAGATGGACGGATTATTTTACAAGATACAAAATAAACAAGACACGATGATAAACAAGATACAATATTTTATCCTGTAAATGCGGATTAATTTCTTTATCATCTGTGTAAATCTTTATCATCTGTGTAATCTGTGTTCCATTCTTTATACTATTTTGCAACTTCAACAAATATGCGCCCAATAATGCAATTCTTATTGGTTTGCTAATAATTGATGCCCTATAATTTGAAATTGCCTTGATTCTAATTTTTTTTTACACTCTTTCTATGACTGAAATAGTAAACTTTGTTGTCAAAGGCGCGTCCAGAATAACGCCATCTATTCTGGAAAAGATGTTGCGTCAGTTGCCCTTGTGGAAAATTGAGTTCACGCAAATAAGAGCATCCAGATATCCGCACCTGAGCATTCAGCTGCAATTTCTTTCCGATGCTGTGGAAGACTTCGTTGATGGGGTTGAAAAAAATTTGCCTTATTATGCAATTGCAGAGGCTGCATTTGCACTTATCTATGCGCATAATAAATCCGACATCATACCGGATTTTATACCGGAGATTGGTTACGCAGACGATTCGGGCATAGTTCGTTCGATTCTAATTCGCTATGAAAAGGCATTTTTTTCTTATGCGGAGCGGAACGGTTTTAACTGGGGTATGGTTACAAAAAATCCTTAATCTCAAAGGCTAATAAATCTATAATCTGCTATAAATTAGATTTTTATTATGATTAATTCGTACTCTTATAAACGGTTTAGTAATGGAATGGTTGTTAAAAACATCTTGGCTTAATTGTGGTTTTGTGAAAAGATATTGCGCAAATTTGAGCAAATTAAATTTGATGACGCCGATGAAAACGGTAAAATTGTTGTTTGCAACGTTAATTTTCGCGCTTTGTTATAGCAACGTAAACGCGCAGCAAACAAATGAGACACAGCGCCAGATATCGCTCGAAGAGTGCATCGAGATGGCGTTAAAGCATAATCTCGATATCCAGATAGAGAGGCTAAATCCCGCCATTCAACGTTCTATCCTTGAATCTTCCTACGGTGTCTATGATCCGTTATTGACCTTAGGATATAATAGAATCGGTTTTAATAACCCCGGGGATTATCAGCAGACCTGGTGGGGACCTTTAAAACAAAGGGCTGGTGAACGAGAATATAACGATTACTTATATTCAACAGTTGAAGGAAAACTACCGTTCGGGACGTATTATTCTATCCCGATTGAATATAATCGGAGTTTTGGTAGCGATACTTTATGGGATACCTATACCGGAATAATTGGCATTGAGTTGAGGCAACCATTATTAAAAGGCGCTATGATTGACGAAGAGCGCTGGACTATTATGGTGGAAAAGAAAAACCTAAAAATGACCGAGCAGTTTCTGCAATTTCAAATAATGTATATTATATCTCTCGTTGAGCAGGCTTATTATGAACTTATTTACGCAAAGGAGAATGTTAGGGTGCAGGAAACAGCGCTTGCGTTTGCCGAAAGATTATACAAAGACAACCTTGCAAAGGTAAAGGCAGGCGCATTAATTCCGAGAGATGAAAAGTTTGCTGAATCTGAGGTTGCTATGAGAAAAGCAGATATATTGGAAGCTATGCATTTGGTAACACTACAAGAAAGTATCCTTAAAAATTTAATGACAGACGATTTAGAAAACTGGAAAAATGTGCGCCTTATCCCGGCTGCCCCTTTAATTGCTGTTCCCCAAAAATTTGACATTCAAGAAAGTTGGCGACTTGGACTTTCACAACGCCCGGATATTATGCAATTAAAGACTTCAGTCCAAATCAGCGACCTTGATATTCGTTTTTACAAGAATCAAAAATTGCCTGATGTAAGTCTTGTTGGCAGGTATGGGCACAATGCATTAAGCACTAAGGCTGAAAATATGTTCGCTGACAGCTGGTCTCCGAGGTATCCTGATTATATGTATGGAGTTGAGGTAGTGTTTCCGTGGAGCAATAGAGAGGTTAAAGCAAAATTGCGTCAGAGCAAAGAAATGCGGGAACAGGCTGAATTAATGGTGAAAAAACTTGAACAGGAAGTTATGGTTCAGATTCAAGATGCTATTTCATTCGCAAAGACAAGTTATGATAGGATTGACGCTACCCGACAGTCGCGAATTGCTGCTGAAATTGCTGTTGCTGTGGAAGAAAAGAAATACCAGAATGGCGCAAGCACGGCTTATCTTGTTTTGGAATATCAAAATAATTTAGTTATGGCGCGTTTAGCTGAAGTGCGTGCGCTTGTTGATTATAACATTGCCTTATCAACGCTTGCTTTCGGAGAGGGGACAATTCTTGATAAACTAAAAATAAAAATTGATTTTGAATAATTCGTTTTAGATAAAAGTCAATTTATTATAATGGATTTGTTAGTTTTTATTATTAATAAAATTCTTAAATGAGTATTGCTTTGGAGAAGGAATCGAGAGTTACAGTTGAAGGCAAATTTTTCCGGCTGGGCGGTAAAAAGTTCTTTCCAAAGGGCGTTTGTTATGGTCCCTTCTGCCCAGACGCTTACGGTTTTTGTTTCCCTTCTCAAGAACAGGTAGAACGCGACATTGAACTTATTAAAGAACTCGGCGCTAATGTCATTAGGATTTATAATATACCGCCAAGGTGGTTTGTTGACCTCATAGCGCAAAGAGGCCTCAAACTCTTAATAGATATACCATTATCGACACATCTCTGTTTTTTAGATTATCCAAAGGAGATTGAAGATGCCCGCGCAAATGTCCGAAAAACCGTTCAGGCTTTTACCGGTCATCCAGCAATATTTGCGTATAGTCTTGCAAATGAGATAAAACCGGACGTTGCCCGTTGGTGTGGCGCGGGAAAAATTAATTCGTTTATTAATTCACTTGTTGAAGAGGCAAAAAACATTGACGCTGGTTGTTTATGCACATTCGGAAACTATCCGCCAACTGAATATTTAGCGCCCTCGGCAATAGATTTTTATTGTTTTAATATCTATCTGCATCAACAAAAGCCGTTTGAAAATTATCTTGCCCGCCTTCAAATGATTGCCAACACAAAGCCAATCATACTCGGCGAAACAGGCATTGACTCAATCCGAGAAGGGGAAGAAGCGAAATGCGAGATGTTAAGATGGCAGATTCAAACTACCTTCAAAAGCGGTTTTGCCGGCGCCTTTATTTTTAGTCTCACTGATGATTGGTATCGCGGCGGGAAAAAAATTACCGATTGGGCAATGGGTATAACAACTGCAAACCGCGAAAAAAAACCGTCGTTTTATGCAGTCCAGCAGGAGTTCATCGCCGCACCATATTATCCGCTTAATAAATATCCAAAAGTAAGCGTTGTTGTTGCCTGTTACAATGGGGCGCGAACTTTAAAAGCCTGTTTAGATTCACTTTTCCAACTTAATTATCCGTATTACGAAGTAATTCTTGTCGATGACGGTTCTGAGGACGCCACGCCGCAAATTGCCCGTTTGTATAGCAAACTCCGGTGTATCCGACAGAAAAATTATGGGCTATCTGTTGCGCGGAACACCGGAATTTCAATGGCTGAGGGGGAAATTGTGGCTTTTACCGATGCTGATTGTCGGGCGGATGAAGATTGGTTGTATTACCTTGCGGGTGATTTAGAACGTGGCGAGTTCGTCGGGATTGGCGGTCCGAACCTTCTTCCACCGGAAGATTCCCCTGTTGCTGCGGCTGTTATGGCATCACCCGGCGGTCCGGCTCAAGTTATGTTGACAGACCGCATAGCCGAACATATCCCCGGATGCAATATGGCTTTTTATAAATGGGCGCTTAATGAAATTGGCGGTTTTGACCCCATTTTTACAAAAGCCGGCGATGACGTTGATGTCTGCTGGAGGATTCAGGCGAAAGGGTACAAGATTGGTTTCAGCCCATCGGCATTTGTATGGCATTACCGTCGTTCAAACGTAAAAGATTATCTAAAACAACAATATGGTTATGGCGAGGCGGAGGCGCTGTTAATCAGAAAACACCCTGAATATTTCAATATCCTTGGTGGAACGACTTGGTCAGGGAGAATCTATACCACTGCAAAACCGACTATACACAGACATATAATTTATCACGGTCAATTTGGTTCTGGTTTTTTTCAAACCTTGTATGCGCAACTCCCTGTCTCAATATCCTCAATAATGACAGCGTTTGAATACCACGTTCTGGTAACAATACCCACTCTGGTGCTTTCAGTACCGTTTAATTTTTTCCGTCCGATTGCCTTATTGAACATACTTTTTATCCTGCTAATTTGCGGTGTTGCGGCATATCAAGCTGAAATTCCGAAGAGCAAGTTATGTTTCTGGTCGCGACCGCTTGTTGGGTTGCTTTATTTATTACAACCGCTTGTTCGCGGCTATGCCCGGTATCACAAACGATTGTTATTCAATCCAACACCTATGTCTGCTACGCAAAGGTTTGAACTGGTTGCTTTGAAAGACTCTCAGGAAGCATTGCAAGATATTGCTTATTGGTCTGGAAAATTTATTGATAGAGTGCAGTTTTTGAAAGTCATTCAGAACAAACTTGAACAGGAGGGATGGTCGCATAGAGTTGATAGCGGCTGGAGCAATTATGATATTGAAATATTTGGTTCACGCTGGATTACAATTCAACTAATTACAGCTTCGGAACTTTATCCCGAGGGAAAGCAGGCTTTTAAATGTAGAATAAAGACCGTTTGGTCGCTCCCGGCAAAAGCCGCTTTCTGGGGATTATTCGCACTTGAACTACTGGTCATCGGTATTATTGGAAAGTCGACAGCATGGATTTGGATGATTCTATTAACTTTGCCTCTTGTTCACTGGTACTTCGCAAGCGAAGAACGGACGCTACGGAGTATTATGGTGTTAGTTCTTGATGAGATTGCAAAATCACTCGGATTAATAAAGATAAAAACCAATACAGAAAAAGGCACGGGCTATAAGGTTGCAGATAAATTTTAGACAACTGTCACTTGATAATCCTGAGTTTTGACAATTAGTGCGGTAAAAGAAATAGACCATACATAAATTTATTGTTATCAGTTATGGCATTCCATTAATGAACGGGAATTGAACACAGATTACGCAGATTAAACAGATTTACACAGATGATAAGGAAAAGAAATTTAACAAGGATAGATTGGATATTTTACAAGATACAAGATACAAGATACAAGATACAAGATACAAGATACAAGACACAAGACACAAGACACAAGACACAAGATACAAGATACAAGATACAAGATTTTATTCTGTTTATTCCTGTTAATTAAATCTTTTTAATCGCTTGATATATTATGAATGAATTTTTTTAGGTTTGTAAAAATGATATAAACCC
>JAKPVM010000152.1 GCA_029572555.1 Verrucomicrobiota bacterium
AAAAGCGGGTGGCATTATTGTAGCAAACAAAATATAAAAACATCATAAACCGCTGAAAGCGGTGACAGAGCCATTATTAGGATTTCTAAATTATCGCTCTGACACCCCTAACGGGATTTTCCTCTGTGTTAATGTCTATGCTATAATCCTGTCACTCCTTCGGAGTTTTAAAATGCCAGCCTTCGGCTGCTTGATATTTTATGGATGACACATCACGTATTAATCTTCACAATTTAGTATATTATACCACCATCTATGCTAATGATTCAGGTATCCTATAAAATATCCTGTCCATCCGTGTTAAAAATAAATCCCTGATTTTTCAGCGTGTTATGAATTTGCATTTCTTAATTCATAGGGCGCGTTAAAAGTTGGGAAATCTTGTTTGAATCAGGGATGTTATTCCACAAAATTTTCAACCGTATCTGCCTTCAATATATTCTTCGGTGCGGGGGTCTTTCGGATTGATAAATAAATCTTCAGTTCTGCTGTGTTCGACCAGCTCGCCCATTAGCATAAAAATACATTCATCGCTTGCCCTTCGCGCCTGCGCCATATTGTGTGTTACAATAACGATTGTATATTGTCCGCTCAGTTCAAACATTAGTTCCTCAATTGCCCTTGTGCCGTCCACATCAAGCGCCGAGCAAGGTTCATCCATTAAAATGATTTGCGGTTTAAGCGGCAATAGACGGGCAATACATAGTTTTTGTTGTTGTTCAAGCAACAAGTCTGTGGCTTTCATCTCAAGGCGGTCTTTGACGTCGTCCCACAGTCCAACTTCCGTCAACGCCTTTTCCACCGCTTCGTCAAGATAGGGTCTTTTTAATTCGGTTGAAGGTGAATGTATCTTTAAACCGAAGACAACATTTTCATAAACTGAAATTGGCAGCGGATTTGGTCTTTGAAATACCATACCGACTGACTTTCTTAATTCAATCAGCGAAACATCGGGGTCGTAAATGTTCTTGCCGAGAATTTTAATTTCGCCAGCAGTCCTTACATAATCGTATCTTTCATTAATGCGGTTAAAACATCGCAGCAAAGTTGTTTTTCCGCAGCCGCTCGGTCCGATAAGCGAAGTAATTATGCCGTTTTTAATGTTAAGGTTAATATTTATAAGCGCCTGGAATTTGCCATACCACAAATTAAGATTCCGTGTCGTTATGCTGTAAGAGCTGTTCATTTTAAAATAATTATTATCAACCAAAAATTCCTTGAACGTATTCGTAAGTTTTTTTGTTTTTCGTCCGTTCAGAAAAAATCACTTCGTTGCTGTCAATCTCAACAATTTCGCCGTTCCATAGGAACATCGTCCTATCGGCGATTCGTCTTGCCTGTTGAACAAGATTGGTTACAAGGATTATTGTCATTTGTGAACGGATTTCTTTGAGCATATCCTCGATTTTCATCGTTGTTACAGGGTCAATGGCGATTGAAAATTCGTCCAGACAAAGGACATCGGGGCTATGAGAAAGCGCCCGCGCAATTGTCAACCTTTGCTGTTGTCCACCAGAGAGTTTTGTCCCAAGACTATCCAATCTGTCTTTTACCTCATCCCATAAGGCTGCGCGTTTAAGACAATTTTCAACAACGTTATCTAATTCATTTTTATTGCTCACGCCGGCGCAACGCGGTGCAAATGCAACATTGTCATAGATACTAAGCGGCAATCCAACAGGCAATGGCGAGACCATACCAATTTTTCTGCGCAATGAGTAGACATCTTTTGTTTTCAAGACATCTTCGCCATCGATTTTTATTGAACCTGAAACAAATGCGTTTGGTATGAAATCTATTGTGCGGTTTATACACCTCAATAGAGATGTCTTACCGGATTGAGCCGGACCTATGACCGCCAATATTTCATTTTCATAAACATCAAAACTTATGCCGTGAATTACCTCTTTATGTTCATAAGAGAGGCGCAGATTTCTGACTTCAATTTTAACTTTTGCTCCCATAATTTTACTTCACCATTTCTTTTTAGAACGGATTAAAGTCCTGATTACAATCGCAGTTGCGTTGACCAATAAAACAGTCGCTAACAAAACGACTGCTGTTGCAAAAGGTATTGATTCGCTGACATTCGGCACCTGTGTTGCAAGCGTGTATAAATGCATTGATAACGCCATACATTGTCCATCAAGCGTGTAAGGAAATAAATCGCCTCGCTCAATTGCTTTGTAAAACACGGCGCCAGTGAACATAATCGGCGCGGTTTCGCCTGCGCTTCTGCTGACCTGCAAAATAACGCCCGTTAAAATTCCACCGATAGAGTTCGGCAAAACAATTCTTCGGATAGTCTGCCAGCGCGTTGCTCCCACATTCCAGCAAGCCTCTCTAAAATTCATTGGAACTGACGCCAGCGCCTCGCGAGTGCTCGCTATGATAACCGGCAACGTCATTATTGCTAATGTTAACGATGCCGAAATGATTGAACATCCAAACTTTGCCGCATACACAAATGCGCCTAAACCAAATAGGGCGTGAACTATACTTGGCACACCTGCAAGATTGATTACAGCAAGATTTATAACTCGGTTTAGCCAATTATCTTTTGCGTATTCATTTAAATAAATACCAGCCATAACTCCTATAGGTGCAGATACCGCTAAAGATAGCGCCACAAGATAAATTGTCCCGATGAATGCAGGCCAGATACCGCCTTCGGTCATTCCTTTTCGTGGTATATCAAGTAAAAACTCAAGGCTCAATGATGGATATGCCTTAACTACAAGATAACCAACTATCAACAGAAGCGGGACTATCATTGCAACTGACATCGCAAGAAAAATAGATTTTGCGACCGTCTCCTGCCGCTTCTTCTTTCGGACAAAGGCGGTTTCTACGAATAAATTTTGTGGATTATCGTTCATTGTTTTCTCTTTATTCCACGAATAACAAAGTCGGCGGTTATATTGATTACAAAGGTAATACAAAACAGTAAAACACCGGTTAAAAACAAGACCTGATAATGTTCAGATCGTTCGGGGGCTTCGCCTAATTCTGCTGCAATGTTTGCCGTTAGTGTCCTTACTGAATCAAGCAACCCGTGTGGTATATGAACGGCGTGTCCTGTTGCCATCAATACTGCCATTGTCTCACCAACGGCTCGTCCAATCCCGAGCAGCACCGCCGCCAATAAACCATTTTTAGCCGCAGGCAATAATACCCGCCTTACCATTTGCCACCTTGTTGCCCCAAGCGCAATCGATGCCTCTCGATATGTATCCGGAACGGCTTTAAGCGCATCTTCACCAATTGACACAATTATCGGGAGGCTCATAAGCGCAAGTATAATACCGCCGTTCAATACATTTACGCCGACCGGCGCCCCGGTGAACTGCGTGATAAGCTTGCTCATTATTGTTAGACCAATGAACCCCCATACAACGCTTGGTATTGCCGCAAGCAATTCAATTGTTATCTTGAGGGTCTCTTTTAGTCTCTTCCCGCAAAACTCGGAAATGAATATAGCGGCGCCTATTCCAAAGGGCACCGCTATAACCATTGCGAGCGCTGTAACGCTAAACGTGCCGATGGTTAGCGCAAAAGTTCCATATCTGACATTGACAGCAGAAGTGGGATACCATTGTGAGCTAAACAAAAACTCTTTCAGGTTAAAGTTCGGGCTGGACAACACTGGAAAGGCTTCTCGAAATATGAAGAAAAATATAGCGAACACGAATATTATAGCGCTGATGCCGCTAACTTTTATCAATATCTCAATCGCCTTTTCCCCGTAGATACTCCACAGAGGACGGCTCTTCAATTTTTTTGTTTCACCCTGATTCATTCCCAGCAAGAATAAATATTTAGTTAGTTACCGCTTTTAGCGGGATATAACCAGTCTCCTGAACAGTTCGCTGTCCTTCATCCGATAAAATCCAATCAATATATTTCTTAATCTCGCCTTGCGGTTCGCCGAGTGTATAAATCTGGAGGGAACGGGCGATTGGATATTTTTTATTATGAACATTTTCAACTGTTGGTGCAAAGGCGGGCTCACCTTCTTTTTGAGCCACTTTTAGCATTTTGACCCTTGGTGTAGCGTAGCCCATTCCGCTATACCCAATCGCTGTAGGAGTGTTGGATACCAATTCGACAACCTCTTTTGAACCATTCATATCTCTCGAACCAAGCCTAAAGTCCCTGTTATTTAAAATATGTTCTCTAAAAAACTCATAAGTCCCTGAACTTGATTGGCGGCTTACCAGAACGATTTCGTCACTTTTCGCACCGGGAATTTTGACACCAAGTTCAGACCATTTTCTAATCTTCCCGCCTTCAGAATATATTTCCCGCAGTTGTTCAACGGTTATCTCATTTAGCGGATTATCCTTATGAACATAAATAGCAAGGGCATCATAACCTATAATGACTTCTTTTGGTTCTTTGCCGGTATTTTTCTTAGCCTGTTCAATTTCAGAAGGCTTCATATTTCGGCTGGCATTTGCAATATCCACGGTCCCTTTTATTAAAGCGGCTATGCCAACACCGCTACCGCCACCGGAGACTTCCACTTCAACATTCGGAGCAACTTTTTTGTAGACCTCAGCCCATGCCTGGGCAAGGTTCACCATTGTATCTGATCCTTTGTTTTGGATTGTCGTTATACCGGTTTTTTCTGATGATTTTTTGCAACCTACACCGACAAGAATTACTATTGAAACGATTGCTATTAATGATATTACCTTATTAATTTTCATATCCTAGCTATTTGTTTAATTTGTGTCTTTACCATTTACATTGATTACTGCGTTGACTAAATCAGTGATGTTAGTTTTTAGGAAATCGTAAACCTCCTCATAAGCCGCCAAAACCTGCGCCGAGTTACCTTCTTCTTTAGATGGGTCTTTGACCGACCAATCAAGAAAAATTGTTTTTCTCGGTTTTTGAGGAAATGCCTTTCTTACCTCCGGAGAAAGCGCCACGATTACATTGTAATGATCAAGATTCGGTATTTCTAAGATAGATTTTGGAACAACCCTTGAAATATCGTATCCTTTTGTTTTCAAAAATTCAATTGTTCTTGCCTCAACCGGTTGCGGGATGATTCCAGCGCTGGAAAAAATAAAGCGGGGCTGATTAAGGGAGTTCGCAATTGCCTCGGCAATCTGGCTTCTGCAAGAGTTATGCTCATCAATAAACAGAATCCTGAACGCCTCTGAACCGGGGTGTTTTGCATAATCGCCAGTGCACATATAAAGTGTCTCCATACAAATATTGCGCGCTTGGTCAGAAACCCTTTCCCATCTGCGGCTTATTTGAATCAATGGATTAAATCCTTTGTAGGTGAAGACCTGTTTGCTGAACATATCGACGAGTTGAGCGTTAATCTGACGCTTTTTTAAATCTATCGCATCTTCAAGTTGAATCGTCTTGCTGGCAAGTTCGGGATTTTGTTCAAGAAATGCTCTAATGGAATCCCGTAACATTGGGATTGTCAAATTTGCCATTTCATTAAACTGGTCAACGGGATAGTCTATTTTGCGTTCAATTAATTTTAGAGTTTGCCGCGCAATAGTTTCTGCATAGTCCCCCACCCGTTCAAGTTCAAGATTAATCTTAATTGTAGCATAAGCAAAGCGAAGAAGCGCCCCCACAGGTTGCTGCCTCACCAAAAATTCAAGACACAACCTATCAATCTCCTTCTCGTGTTCGTCAATGAACTGGTCTCGCAAAATTATGCCATACACCAGTTGACGGTTTTTAGTTGAAAACGCCTTTAAACAGCTTTTTAGCGCAACTTCACAGAGTTCACCCATCTCATTGACATTGCCCTTAATCCGGTCAATGTCCCGTTGAAGACTCTGTTCCAAATGTGGCGTTGGTATTACCATTTTTAAAATCTCGTTATTATTAATTTTATTTACCGAATTAAGTATGGTGTGATTTTGCGCAGATGTCATCAGTTTTATTGTTAAATTCTGACGACAACTTTATTACAAAAATATTACAAATAATTAACAATGCTCCTGACTTTATACATAAATTTTCCTGAGTTTTGACGTTTAGCGCGGTAGAAGAAACAGGTCACACATAAATTTATTGTTATCAGCCGTAGGTTGGCATTACATAGTGAACGAAAATAGAACGCAGATTACGCAGATTAAACAGATTTACACAGATGATAAGGAAAAGAAATTTAACAGGGATAGAAAGGATAAAAAAATGTATTCTTGTATCCTTAAACCTTGTCTCTTTGTATCCTTGTCTCTTATAAAATATCCTCTCTATTCCTGTTAATTAAATCTTTTTTAATCGCTTGATATGTTATGAATGAATTTTTTTAAGTTTGTAAAAATGATACAAGCCCAACCTGCGAAAGCAGGTGAAAGGATTATAGCAAACGGAATACAAAAACATAATAAACCGCTGGAAGCGGTGACAGAGCCATTATTAGGTTTCAAAATTATCGCTCTATCACCACTGGCGTGGTTTTACCTTATGTTAATTTCAATGCTATAATCCTGCCACTCCTTTCGGAGTTTCATAATGTCAGCCTTCGGCTGGTTGATATTTCACGGACAAAATATTTTTCGCAATATTAATTGTCAGAATTATGGATATATATTTATTGGATGCTAATGCAATATCTGTGCTAATGATTCAAATAAAAAATAAAGCCAGCACTTTTTATTTTTGTTGTGGGATGGCTGTGAATTTGTTTGATTTTTTAATTTAAAAATGAATTAATTATTTTTATGAAAATTGAACAATATTTTAAATATGCTCTAATTCCTATCTGTATGGTTGCATTTGCGTTTCAATCAAATGCCGCAACTGCGAAAATAAAAGTTACGGGATTGCGTTGCGAGTATTTACCTTGTGAAATAGAGCAGAAAGGAACGAAGGACAATCCAATTGTTATTACTGAAAATCAGAAACCACGATTAAGCTGGATAAATGAATCAACATCAAATCCACCACAACGCGGTATTTATCAGACGGCTTATCAAATTATTGTTTCGAGCAGTTTAGATAATTTGAACCGTGATAATGGCGACTTATGGGACACTGGTAAGGTTAATTCTGAACAATCAACTCATATTGAATATTATGGAAGACCGCTAAAATCGGCTCAGGATTGTTTTTGGAAAGTCCGCGTCTGGGAGCAAAATGGAGACGCTTCGCCTTATAGCAAACCAGCCCGTTGGACAATGGGACTTTTAAAACCCACAGACTGGAAAGCCAGTTGGATTATGCATTCTTATTCATTGGACAAAACCGACGCTTCATCTACTCAAATCGAAAAGTTATCAAATCTTTCAGATTGTCAATGGGTTTGGGCAAGCGATACAAAAGGCGGAAATGAACCACCCGGAAATGTTTATTTTAGAAAAATAATCGAGATTCCATCGGACAAAAAAGTTACAACAGCCCATTTTGTTCTAACTGCTGATGACGGTTTTACGCTCTATGTCAATGAACAAGATGCAGGACAGGGAAGTAGCTGGAAAAACTTATATTCATTCAATGTTTCAAATTTTTTAAAACCCGGCAAAAACATACTCGGAATCCGCGCAAACAATGCTGGTGAGTCTCCCAGCCCAGCAGGTCTAATTGGTAAATTAATTATCATCTTTGATGAAGGCAAACAAACGCAAATTATCCCAATAGATTCTTCCTGGCTCAGTGTAAGAAAGAGAAACGAAGGAAATTGGAGGGCTTTAGATTTTGACATATCAATCTGGCAACCTGCAAAGGCATTTGCAAAATATGGAGATAATCCGTGGGGTAAGGTTCAGTTAGGAAATTCAGGCAAAATTCAACCAGCCCCATTTTTCAGAAAAAACTTTGCTATAACAAAGCCGGTAAAACGCGCTGTTGCGTATGTATCGGCTCTTGGAATATATGAACTGCACTTTAACGGCAAGGTAGTATCCGATGATGTGTTTGGACCGGGTTGGACAGACTATAACAAACGCGTTCACTATTTTGCCTATGATTTGACAGATAAACTTGCAAAAGGCGAAAACACAATTGGCGCAATCATCGGCGATGGTTGGTATGCTGGATACCTTGCTTTTACCGGCAAACGCAACTATTACGGTCAATATCCACACCTTATCGTTCAACTTCAGGTTGATTATGCTGACGGCACTCAGGAATTAATAACAACCGATTCATCATGGAAATCAAAGACCGGACCAATCCTTGAAGCGGATATGTTAATGGGATGCGTTTATGATGCTCGGATTGAAATGCAGGGATGGGATAGTTCAAAATATGTTGATTCTTCGTGGCAAAATGCATCCGTTGATAGTTCGGTTCAGGCAAATTTTGAAGCGCATCCCGGACACCCTATTCGCAGGATGAAAGAGTTAAAAGCCATCTCTGTAAATGAACCTGAACCGGGCGTTTATGTGTTTGATTTAGGGCAAAATATGGTTGGCTGGGCGCGGGTGTTTTTACAGGGAGAAAGCGGAACCAAAGTCGTTGTCAGACATGCTGAAATGCTGAACCCTGATGGCACAATTTATACCGCAAACCTTCGCGCTGCAAAAGCCACAGACACCTACTTTCTTTCCGGTAGCGGCAAACGTTATTATGAACCCTATTTTACATTCCACGGCTTCCGGTATGTTGAAATTACAGGTCTAAAATATAAACCATCGCTGTCTGATGTTACGGGAATTGTTGTCTATAGTGGGCTTGAACAAACAGGCTTCTTTGAATGTTCTGATCCACTCGTGAACAAACTTGCAAAGAATATTGTCTGGGGACAGGCAGGAAACTTTCTTGATGTCCCAACAGATTGTCCACAACGAGATGAACGCGCCGGATGGACCGGCGATGCACAGGTATTTATGAAAACCGCTTGTTTGAATATGGATGCCCCAGCCTTCTTTACTAAGTGGATAACCGATTTGTGTCAGGATTCTCAAAACGAGCAAGGCGCTTTCGGCGATGTTGCACCTCATATCAAAATTGTCGGGTTCGGCAATACCGGTTGGGCTGATGCAGGATTAGTATGCAACTTGCAAATGTTCAATTTGTATGGAGACACTCAAATTCTACAAAATCATTATCGTTCATTAGTGAGATATATGGATTACCTTGAAAAAACAAGCAAAGACTTTACCCGTGGCACTGGCGCTTATGGCGACTGGCTGCGCCTTGCCGGTCCCCAACACTCAGACGCCATTGGCACTGCTTATTACTATTATTCAGCCCGTTTGATGACAAAAATTGCAGAGGTTCTCGGTAAAACAGATGACAAAACTAAATACGAAAACCTCGCAAGCAATATTAAAACCACATTCCAAACCAAATTTATCAAAGCCGATGGTTCTATCATTGATAGCAAAGACCAAACCGGACAGACTTTGTACGCCCTTGCATTCGGTCTTGACATTGTACCCGACAATATGAAAAACCTTGTTGCGGAAAAATTTATCGGAGAAATTAAAAAACAAAATGGACACCTTGCAACAGGATTTCTGGGAACACCGTTTGTGTTATTTGCGCTTGAAAAGGCAGGTCATCCAGAATGGGCTTATCGGCTTGTCTTGAACAAAACTTATCCGTCCTGGCTACAACAGGTAATCTGGGGCTCAACCACTATGTGGGAACGATGGGATGGCTGGCGACCAGATAAAGGCTTCCAGGACCCGGGAATGAATTCATTTAATCATTACTGGCTCGGATGCGTCGGAGAATGGCTGTTCACAAGGGCTGCGGGGATTGACGCCGCAGCACCGGGATTCAAAAAGATTATCATCCGCCCACTCCTTCCACCGCCAGACGCAAACTTTACCAGCGCAAAGGCATCTTACAAATCAATCCGCGGGCTAATATCAAGCAGCTGGAAGATTGAAGGCAAGACATTCAATCTCTCAATAACTATTCCAGCAAATACAACGGCGATTGTCTATGTCCCGGCTACTTCATTAGATAACATAAAGGAAAATAACAAACCCGTAAGCAAATCCAGCGACATAAAATTCATCCGAATGGAAAATAACTACAATGTCTTCGAAGTCGGTTCAGGCGAATACAACTTTAAATCACAGCTATAAACCTGTTGATAAATACAGGATTCATAGACCAATTAGTATTTATTTAACAAGATATACAGGATGAAAATTAAATCCTGTATATCATTATTAAGTTAGGGTTGTTGCTAAATCCCGAGTTTTGACAATTAGTGCGGTAGAAAAAATTCATAGACCATACAGGTCGACATTGCATAGTGATGGAAAAGGGAAAGAACACAGATTTACGCAGATGAAACAGATTTACTGGATTGAAGGAAAAGAATTAACAAGAATAGATATACAGGATAAAAAATTGTATCCTTGTTGCCTCAAAAATAAATGACACCGAAGGTTTTCTCAAAATAGGTATTCATTGCCTCATAAATAATGACACTTTTGTTTTTCATTATTTTACTCAAATATTGGAGTATCCGACTTAACCTTATCTCCACTTCATTGCCCAACTCAATCGGGTCTAATTCAGTGCGTCTTTGTATCAATAATCTTTTCGTTTCTTTGCTTATATAATCGCTGGCAAGTAGCCTATCACACGGTATCTGTGGAATATCATGACAACGCTTCAGTTTCGCTCACGGTTTGTTTTACCACGAAGCAATTTTATGGCATATTTGCGACTATAACCGCGAACATCAACCATCGTATCAATAAGTGTAGTTTTACCTT
>JAKPVM010000166.1 GCA_029572555.1 Verrucomicrobiota bacterium
TTTTCTCCTGTGTTAATGTCTATGCTATAATCCTGCCACTCCTTCGGAGTTTTAAAATGCCAGCCTTCGGCTGGTTGATGTTATGGATAACCTATTTTATTTCACTATGTATGCTAATGATTTAGGTATCTTGTAAAATATCCTGTCCATTCTGTCTATCCGTGTTAAAAATAAAATAATCCCTGTAAATCCTGTTCATCTGCGTAAATCAGCGTTCTGTCCTTCCCCTCTACAGGCAGGCAGGAATGCCTGTGCTACTCTAAGGTGGTGGGAGCATCCTTAATGATTTTAAGACTGTCGGCAGGGATGCCGACACCACATTAGAAACCATAGGCAAGAATCCCTGTGGTATATCTGCGTTCTTATGTATCTGCGAACATCTGCGAGAATACTTAGTTTTGATGATTAGTGTGGTAAAATCGATTTTCTTAAAAAATAAATCCCTGTTTTTTTAACTCAGAGATGAACGAAAAGCCTACAAAGTTTTGACTAAATAATTTTGAAATTCAGAAATCACAAATGGTGGAAGACGGACTTTAAATCTAACGCCATCGTTTTCATACTGTTTTTCAACAACCTGTCCAATGTGATAAACCTTAGCGGCAAGTGCGGGATTGTTATGAGGGATTAAGATTTCAACAAATAACCTTGCTGGTTTCAACATATAACCAATTGAATTAAGCAATTCATTTATGCCATCGCCAGTCTTAGCCGATACAAAAATCGAGTTTGGAAACATCTCATTCCAATGTGGTGGAATTTCGCCATTCATCAATCTATCAATTTTATTAAACACAACGAGGGTTGGTTTTTCTGATGCTCCAATTTCTTCAAGCACGGAGTTCACTGCAAGGATTTGTTCGTTTGCTTGTGGATGACTGATATCAACGACATTAATTAAAAGGTCTGCTTGAACGACCTCTTCAAGCGTTGCTTTAAAGGCTTCAACAAGACGGTGAGGAAGTTTCTTGATAAAACCGACAGTATCGGAAAGTAGAACATTTTGATTTGTTGGCAACCGCAGACGGCGTGTCATTGGGTCAAGAGTTGCGAACAATTTGTCTTCGGCAAATCCATTGGCGTCGGTCAGACAGTTCAAGAGTGTGGTTTTTCCGGCGTTTGTATAACCTACAATGGATGCAAGTGGCCAGTTATGGCGTTGACGTCCCTGCCGCTGTATGGTTCTATTTTGGCGTACCTCTTCTAAATCATCGGTAATCCTGCTTATTCTATCTTGAACTCGCCTGCGGTCAGTTTCCAGCTGTGTTTCGCCATCGCCTCTCATCCCGATGCCGCCTTTTTGTCGCGAAAGATGTTCCCAGAACCGAGTAAGTCTTGGCAACAAATATTTTAATTGAGCCAACTCAACCTGCAATTTACCTTCCTTTGTTTTTGCGCGTTGAGCAAAAATATCCAGAATTAGCGAGGTTCGGTCTATAACCTTGCAATCAAAGATTTTCTCAAGATTTTTTGCCTGGGCAGGAGTTAACTCGTCATCAAAGATTACGGTATCAACATCGTTTCTTTTGCAGAAGTCAGCATATTCAGCTGCTTTCCCGGTTCCGATAAAAGTTCTGGAATTGGGAGAATCAAGTTTTTGAATGCCTTCACCTGCGACGACGCCACCAGCGGTCTTAATAAGTTCGCTCAATTCAGCCATTGAGTCCTGAACTTCAAATGTGTCTCGGGACTTTAGCTGAATACCAACTATAAACACCCTTTCGGGCTTTCTGTTTCTTGTTTCTATTAGAGCTTTCAATCTTTTCTAAATGTCCTTTTAGATTAAAATAGCACTAAAAAGCATAAGGTCAATAATTCTAACTAAATTGCTTGTAGTATAAAATAGTTTAAATAACTTAATAATCTAAATCGTCAAAAAATATGGTAATGAGTAAATATGGTAAATATAAATGGGTTTTAATGAAGGGTTTCTTCTTTTTGTATTTATCATTAAATTTTGCTTTTTCAGCCGACTATCTTTCACCTTCCAGTATTCTCAAATCTCCTGATGAAAAGGTACTTTATATTGCTTGTTCAACTGCGTCAAAAGTGATTGCATTTAATGTGGAAAAAGAAAGCGTAACAAAGACTTATCAATTAAAAGAAAATCCTTCTGCAATTGTTGTATCGCGAGATGGAAAGTATTTATTTGCTGGTTGTCCATCATCAGAAAGCGCCGTATATGTGGTTGATATTGAGACAGGTAAAACAGTTAAAAAACTTAAGACTGGACACACAGTAAAAGCGCTTTTAACAAGTCCTGATGGCAAAAGGCTTTATGCCGTGAATCAGTTCAACAACAATGTTAGTGAATTTGATATTGAGAGTGGAAAAGAGACCAGAAAATTTCCAGCAGTTCGCGAGCCAATTGCCGCTGATATTTCTCCTGATGGAAAATTGATGGTAATTGTGAATCATTTGCCGATGGGGCGGGCAGATTTGGGGATAGCAGCCGCAGCAATAACGGTTGTTGAGTTGGACAGTGGCAATGTGATTAAGTCGATTCAACTTCCTAACGGCAGCACAGATTTGAACGATATTAAAATTTCGCCAGACGGCAGATATGCCTGTGTGACACATCTTCTATCAAGGTTTCACTTGCCGACAACACAATTAGACCGTGGCTGGATGAACACAAATGCAAAGACTATCATTGACCTAAAAACATTGAAGATTCTCAACACCGTTCTTCTGGATAATGTCGATAGAGGCGCTGCAAATCCATTTGCTATCGGTTGGACGGCTGATGGAAAATATCTTTGTATCACACATTCAGGAACACACGAGGTTAGCATAATTAACTTCCCGATGTTGATAGACAAATTGTCCAAACTGCCTGAACAGGTTGACCATAGTAAGATTAACGACTATATAACAGTTTCAAAAACTGTTTCGGATGTTCCCAATGACCTGTCGTTTTTAGTTGGTTTAAGAACTCGGTTGAAATTACTGGACTCTGACAAATGCCCGCGTTCAATAGCAGTGATTGGCACGCGCGTCTATACTGCCAATTACTTTACCGATACCATTTCAATAACAGAAATTAATACGCAAAATCCACATTTCAAGTCGGTAAAACTTGCACCGCAAAAGGAGTGGACAATTGTTAGAAAAGGCGAATTTTATTTCAACGATGCCTCAATATGTTTTCAAGGATGGCAGACCTGCGCAAGTTGTCATCCCGGCGATGGGCGGGTTGATGGACTTAATTGGGATTTATTAAACGACGGGATTGGAAATCCTAAAAATACTCGCTCGCTATTGTTTTCCCATAAGACGCCTCCAGCAATGAGTCTTGGAATAAGAGAAACAGCGTATACCGCTGTTCGTTCAGGAATTAAAAGTATCCTATTCACAGTACAACAAGAAGATGTTGCTCATTCAATAGATGAATATCTCAAATCTTTAAAACCAGTGCCAAGCCCATATCTTGTAAATGGGAGTTTGTCAAAATCGGCAAGCAGAGGGAAAAAGATATTTAACCAGGCCGGTTGCGCAGAGTGTCATCCACCGCCACTATTTACGAATATGAAACAATATAATGTCGGGATAAAAGGTGAATTTGATAAACCGACAGATCTTTTTGATACACCAACATTGATAGAAGTCTGGCGAACGGCGCCATATCTTCACGATGGTTCAGCCGATACTTTAAAAGAATTGTTCACGGTAAGAAACAAAAACAACCAACACGGCATTACGGAAAACTTATCCGATGGACAATTAAACGATTTAATTGAATACCTATTGTCAATTTAAAAAATACTATGAACATAAGTTGTAAAACACGCTGGCAACGGACAATTCTTCCGGGGTGGCAATTGACACAGATTACTACAAATCGATATTCCGAATTTCATATAACAATAACTCCTTTGTCGGGTGAGACTCCAACCACTACTGTTGGACGGTTGGTCAAATGGGTTAAGGAAAATAACACCACTATTGTTCGCAATGAAATTTTAGGTGGGCTTTTTTATCACGATGCAATACTCGAATCTCTTGAAAAAGGTCTTGGCACATTAGATTGGCCTATTCTCTGGACGCAAGGCTCACAGGAAATCGATAAAAACCTTTGTGGAATAAACATTATGGCTGTCAAAGACATACCAGTCTCTATTATCAAATACGGTGATAAGGTTGTTGGACGGTCGTTCCACGATGGTTATGCAAGACATTTATTGCTCGGTAATTTATACCCATCAAATATTAATGCAGCGAGAACTGAACAGGTGCGCGACTTGTTGGAACAAATTGAAGCTGTCTTAAAGAGCGCCCTAATGGATTATTTAAATGTTGTTCGCACATGGTTCTATATCGACAACATCCTTTTATGGTATGACGCATTCAATACAGTGCGGACTGATTTTTATAAAAAACGTAATGTTTTTGATAATATCGTGCCTGCAAGCACGGGCATTAGCGGAAGCAATTTTTATAAAGCCGCTGTTTCTGCCGCTGTATGGGCTACGCAACCTGAATGCGATGTATTTTCTAAAAAAGAAGTTCCGTCTCCGCTTCAATGTCCTGCCCCGTGTTATGGCAGTTCATTCAGTCGAGCAATAGAACTTGCAAGCCCGGAATTAAAAAGGATCTTTATTTCAGGAACGGCAAGCATTGAGCAAAATGGCGCTACTGCTCATATCAACGATATAGATAACCAGGTTGAATTAACTATGCGCGTTGTGGAAGCGATTCTAAAATCAAAAGGAATGGATTTTAATAATTTGACACGTTCAATTGCATATTTTAAAAACCTGAATCAATCTTCCGCGCTTGATAAGTGGCTTTTAAAAAATAAAGTAGATCCTTTTCCAACCGTAATAACTCAATCGGATGTTTGCCGCGATGATTTGTTGTTTGAAATAGAAGCCGACGCTATTTCAACAGAATCTGAATTACTTTGACCTTGCCTGCTTAATAGCGTTAACAAATTCCGAAGCCAGTTTTTTCAAACTATTCCAATCAGAGGCAGCAATGATATTTTTGTTCACAAGTGATGAACCGACGCCAACTGCTGGGACACCAGCGGCAAAAAATTCTTTTATGTTCTGTAAATTTACGCCGCCAGTGGGTACAAGTTTTAAGTGCGGCATCGGCGCAAGCAATGCCTTTATATATTGGACGCCAAGATTGTCAGCGGGGAAAATCTTAATGAAATCAGAACCGGCGCGATAGGCTGTCTCGGCTTCAGTCGGGGTATAAGCGCCGAGCATACAAACGCATCCAGCCGCATTTGCGGTTTCTGCTATCTCAGGGCGTGTTACAGGTGAAACAATAAATTTAGCGCCAGCATTAATTGCAGAGTTAGCCATCTTTGCATCCAGAACAGAACCCATACCTAAAAGCGCCTCGTTGCCAAACTCGGCATTAACTTGGTTAAACTTTTCAATTGCGCCGGGTATTGTCATTGTAAGTTCAAGCACATTGATTCCGCCATCTAACAGGGAACGGCAGACATCCGTTACCTGTTCAGGGGTTTTTGTCCTGATAATTGCGATAATCCCACAATCTTCAATTGCCTTAATTATTTGACCTTTTTCGTTCATAATTAAAATATTAACTTCTTTTTACCTCAATTACATCGTGAGGACCTGCTTCTTTTTGACCAGCAGGCGAGACGCGTATATAACGAGCGTTTTTTCGTAAATCCGCAAGAGTTTTAGCCCCGAGATATCCCATCCCGGACTGAATGCCGCCGATTAATTGAGAAAGCACGCTGTCAACCGAACCAGAGACTTCTTTTAATGCCTCAAAACCTTCAGGGGCAATCTTGCCAGTTAAATTAACCTTCTCGTGTCCATATCTTGCCGCAGAGCCAGCCTTCATTGCATTAAGGCTACCCATACCGCGATATTGTTTATACAACTTGCCATTGATTTCAATAGTCTGTCCGGGCGCCTCTGTGCAACCTGCAAAAAGTCCGCCGCAGATAATTGCATTAGCAAGCGTCAAAGCCTTAACAATGTCGCCACTTTTTGTAATTCCGCCGTCTGCAACTATTGTAACGCCTAATTTTTCCGCTGCCCTTGATGAGACATACAACGCCGTCATCTGTGGAATACCAACACCGGCAACGATGCGGGTTGTGCAAATTGAACCCGGTCCCTGTCCGACTTTAATTATATTTGCCCCACATTTTGCTAAATATTCTATTCCAGACGCAGATGTAACATTGCCGGCTATGATTGGAAGATGCGGATATGCATCCCTTAAAATTTTAACCATATCTCCCACACCCTTACTAAATCCATGAGCAGTTGAAACAGCCACAACATCCACACCGCGTTCTACCATTGCACCGACATGATTGGTTATCCGCTCTTTATCAAGGTCTCCAAATGCGTTCCGAGTTGCTGACACTGCGGCGCCACAAATTAATCTAAATCGCGAGTCGCGCGCTGGACGAAATTGTGCGTTTCGTTCTTGCATTATTTGCTCAATATCGCTCATTGTGAATAATCCTCGCAGATTATCCTCGTCATCAACCACAAGCAATTTATGAATGCCGGGATGTTTGTTGAAAAATTTATCTGCTGTGGCAATTGGATTATCGCCGAGTTCTTTTTGATTTATGACGTGAAGGTTTTTTCTCGGTGTCATCACCTCGCAAACCTTATTTTTTGCGTATCGGTGTTTAATGACGTGTCCGGATAAAAGTCCGACTAACTTTCCTTTTTCCTCAACAATTGGGAATGTACTGAATGCGAATTTCTTTTGTTCAATCATTTGAATCACATCTTCAATCAATTGGTCAGGAAGGACTTTTATAGGCTCTTGAATAAGTCCGTGAATATGATTTTTGACGCGGCTTATTTCAGAGAGCTGTTGACGTTCGTTCATATTGTAATGAATCAAACCGAGCCCGCCGTTCAAAGCCATAGCAATTGCCATTTTTGACTCTGTTACCGTGTCCATATCCGAAGAGATAATCGGGATATTAAGCATCAAACCTTTGGCAAGGATAGTTTCAAGATTTGTGTCTCGGGGTAAAATTTCAGAATACTGTGTGGCAAGGGTTATATCATCAAATGTCAACCCTTCATTTGAAAACTCTTTAAAAAATCTATCTGCTGGTTTAAAAAACTCTGCATCAATTTTATTATAATCTTCCATATAACAAAGTATCCAAAGGTTAAAATTACAATCAAGAACAATTTGTTAATTTTTTCCATTGTAATAATGGGCTGTCGGCAAAGGTATCACAGGCGTTCCTGCCTGTGGATATTGTGTAATATAGGCATTTCTGCTGACAATTCTGATTTGAAACGGTAAATAAAGATGATACCTCCCTAATAATGTGGTGCCCGCATCCTTGCTGGCGGTTTTAACAATCAGGAGCAAGGATGTTCTCTACGCATTTGAATCTTCCACTACAAAAAGTGGGGATAATATTGATGTTTGTTTTAACTTATGGATAAAAATACTGGAATAATTTTCAAAATTTATCTATAAACTTTAAGGATCGTTTAATTTGGTAAGATTTGTGCTAATATAATATATAATTGAAATGATAAGAAAAGAAATCAAAAGGTTTATCCTGTTTGGAATAGATAGTTTAGTTTTCCTACCGTCAGTTATTTGCCAGTTATATCTACCAAACGAAGTTTATACGATAGTTAATGGTTATCAGGATGATTTTGAAGGCTATTCGCTTAAAGCCGGATGGTCTATTAGTGGGGTAAATGTATATTCTGTAAATAATGGGGTGCTAAAAGTGAGCAGCGCTACCGGAGACCCCAACCATCTTATTTATACCGGTGCAACTTATAGCGATTCCGTTCAAGAGGTTTTAATGCGGGTTCGCATCATTAATTTTGGGACGGGTGACCCACCTCGCGGAGGAGCGGCTGTGGGTGTTGACCCAAGCACAAATCCTATCGGCGGGATTGATTATCATTTTAGAGATAATAATGGGCGCGGGCTTGCATTTCTGGATGACAAACGGGCGTGGGGACCAAGTCAAAGTTTTTTGTGGCAGAATAATGTATGGTATTGGATAAGGTTGAGACAGGAGCAGAATGCAGTATCCGAGGGGGGAAGTTATGATGTGTTTGGGAAGATTTGGCTTGCCGATGGTTCAACACCGGAACCGAGTGTATGGCAACTTATGTGGGATTACATCCCGACGAGGACAGTGCGCGCGGGCTATGCAGGGATTGTGGCTGGCAGTTTAAGCGGTGTTTCAGAATTTGAAGTGGATTATATCTTGATAAAAGCGTCAGGGTTGCCTCAAGTTATGGTAACACCTCAATCATTTA
>JAKPVM010000194.1 GCA_029572555.1 Verrucomicrobiota bacterium
CCAACTGGTGTTTGTGGGGCAACCAATGATTGTTACGGCGCCAAAATTGTTGAGGGCGGAACAATAGACGAGGTCAAGGGTTGGGCAAGGGTTTGTTCGTTTTACCAAAGTGGCTGTAGTGGCACCTTGCGGTCGGATGCAGAACTCGGCGGTTGGGATGGCTGGATTAAAATGCATAACGTCAAAAGACAGGCCAACGGTGGTTTTTATGGTTATGCTTGGGGTGATTTGAACTTGGCTTGGTTGGATCTTGGATTTGGTGATGTTGGTGATGGTACTGATGTGTGTAATCCCAATGAACAAGTTTGTGGCGGTGAAGCAGATGCTTGTGTTGGTCTTACGGGGGATGCGTTGACTTGTTGTTTGGATTCTAATGATCCAGTTTGCCCTGGCAATGGCGATAATGTAGTGACTGTTGTTGTAACTGGTTCTGGTTGTTCGAATAGCACAGTTGAATTTATTCCTCCTGGTGAAGAGTGTGGTAGTGGTACTTATTGTCGTACTTATGATACCGAAGAGAATGTAAGTGTAAAATTTACAGAACAAATACCTGATAGTGTAACCGGCTGTCCAGAAGGTGGATATACTAAAAATGAGACAGAAGGAGTTTGTGCGATAACTGGCATAGATACGAATTATAATTTGATAGCAAATTGTAATACAACCGATATTGCCAATTGTAAGTTGAGTTTTACTGATGGTGTGCCGCTAACTTTATCAGAAGGTCTTTTCACTACTTATCCCGCGTTGAGTAACAGCGGTATCGGTAAATTGGCGCTTTTGGATAGTGGCGTGCCATGTGCCGGTATAACTTATAACCTTGATTCTCGGGTCTATAAATTAGTTGGTGGGAGCAAGGAGCCAACGCCTGATTCAAATGTAACTCTGGCTTGTAAGAGGGTAACTGATTCAGTCTATTTACCAGCAAACTGTTCAAACTTGGATGGAAAAGCAACCACAAACGTCAAAGCTTACTTTAATAGCCGCCCAACAGACCGCGCCGCTAAGTGGAGCTTGGAAATGACGGCGATATCCACTGAGGATGGAACACCAAGTCAGACATTTAACATCCCTAATCAGTTAATTCAATATTTTGCTCGGACTGGTGCTCGGTAATTTAAACTAGATGACTATTTTAAGTTTTCTCTTTGTCTTTATTCTCGGTTTAATTACCGGCAGTTTCTTAAATGTCTTGGTCCTTCGTTATCATTCCGGTCAAACAATCGGTGGCCGTTCTCATTGCCTGTCTTGTGGCAAAACGCTTGCCTGGTATGAATTGTTGCCGGTCATCAGTTTTTTGGTACAAAGGGGACGTTGCCTTGGTTGTCAGTCAAAAATATCTTGGCAGTATCCCTTGGTGGAATTGTTGACTGGTTTGCTTTTTGTCTTGGCCTATCTCCAATTTTCGGCAGACGGTTGGCTGTCACTAGCATTCTATTTAGTGATTATTTCACTCTTTGTAGCTATTACTGTTTATGATTTAAGGCATAAAATTATTCCCGATTTGTTTGTCTGGCTGGTGGGGATATTGGCATTATTACGACCAATTTTGTTGTCCAACTTTGACAACAAAATTGGTAATTTGTGGTCAGATTACCAAATGGTAATCTTGGGCGGTTTGGCGGCTGGTGGAATTTTTCTTCTGCTATGGCTCATGTCTCGTGGCCAGTGGCTTGGGTTTGGTGACGTTAAGCTGGCTTTGGTGGTTGGTTTTTTGCTCGGGCCGATTCAAGTTTTTTCGGCTTTGATTCTGGCAGTCTGGCTTGGCGCGGTGGTTGGGCTCATTCTAGTTATTCTGACCAAGACCGGGTTGTTTGGATTCAAAAAATACTTTACAATTAAGAGTGAGCTACCCTTCGCGCCGTTTATTATTTTGGGTGTGGTCCTCAATTTATTTTTTCAAGTCAATGTCTTTTAAAAAATCACAACAAGGTTTCTCGCTGCTTGAACTGATCGTGGTCATTACAATTTTTTTGATTATCACGGCGGTGGTGATGGCTGATATTCCTGGCATTGGTCGCAAGGGGGCCCTTGAACTGACGGCGCAGGAGGTCGCCGGTTGTATTCGGGCGGCACAGACTTATGGTACTTCAGCTAAGGTTGTTGATTCTAATATTCAGTCAATCGGCGCCTTTTTGAATATAGACAATAACAAGATAGTAATATTTGCCGATAGCAGTGAGCCTCATAATAAATTTGACTCAAACGACAGTGAAATAGAGACTTGCTCCCTGGACGGTTACACACTAGAACTCTTTGGTGTTAATAATAATCCGCTTGGGGCAATCTATTCAATGTACACCCCGACTAATTACCAAGTTGACACAATGAGCACTTTGGAACCGACTTTTTATAATGATTTTGGTTCTACTGTGAATGAAAGTTTTATTAGGATAAAAATAAAATCTTTGCGGAATGAAGAATTTCGATGTGCCTATATTTATTCAAGCGGACAAATAACCGTCGATGATTGTAGTTAATATGAAAAAAATTTTTAATAAAAAAAACAAAAGCCGTGCCCTGAATAAGTCCAAGGGCTTTACCTTGATAGAGATGATGGTCTCGGTGTCTATTTTTGTAATTGTAGCCTTGATTGTGAGTGGTGTCTTGATTCAACTTTCGGCCGCTTACAAGAAAGCCCAAGCGATGCGCCTTTTGATGGACAACCTAAACTTTGCCATAGAAAAAATGAATCTGGAAATTAGGGGTGGGGTTGGTATTAAGAGAGAGGGTGATAGTGGCCTTAGATTTAAAGAGCTTGGCAATCCTGATCCATATTGTTATTCACAGGGTGAATACGGCGGGAGACAAACCCTTCTTAAGTGCAAAGCAAATTGTCCTTGTAACGAATCTAGTTCAGATGTCAAAGATATGCTTTCACCAGGAATAGAGATAGATACTTTGAATTTTAATGTTACCGAGATAGATGAAGGAAATAATGCGATTGCCAAGGTGTTGATAATGATAAAGGGCAAGGCTACTAGTCGACCTAATCAAACAACCGAATTTATGGTTCAGACAACCGCTACGCAACGGACTTCTGATCCTGAATAATAAATAGTGATGTTTTACCAAACAAAAAAAACAAAAAAAGATGAGAAAGGATTTACAATGGTAGAGTCCTTGGTGGCTATTACAATCCTCTTGATCGCGGTTGTGGGACCATTATCACTTTTGGCAACAGCTCTTCGAGACAGTGTTTATTTAAGAAATGAAATTACTGCCAATTATTTGGCTCAGGAAGGATTGGAAGTTGTTACTTTTTTTAATGCCACGGAAAGTAGTTTATCAACCGGACTTTTTTGCGTTGATGGAACCAAAGAAGGGGTTGACGAATCTTTAATCCAAGAGAATGATCCAGCAGATTGCGTTGTTAAATTAAGCCCCAGTAATTATTACGGTAATGAGGGTGAAAACACAATTTTTCAGCGTTACGTGATAATAGAAGAAATTAGTAATGACATGGTAGGGGACGAAGAAGGGCAGGAGTTAAAAATAACCTCAACTGTTGCTTGGCAAAATTCCGGCCTCTTACCTGATCGCGATATTACTTATACCACTTATCTTTATGCTGAATAAATATGAAAAAATCTAGACAACAAAAAAAAGGCTTTGCTTTGCTTTATGCAATTCTCCTGACTAGCGCAGTCTTGATAGTCGGAGTTAGTTTGATAAATATAATAACACGTCAGTTAATTTTGACTTCTTTTAATCGCAATTCTCAAATAGCTTATTACAATAGTCGGTCAATGACTGAATGTTTGGACTTTTATGTTACCAAAAACAGCTACTTTCTGCAGATTGATAATGAGACAGGAGCTCCAACAGGAGTAAAGGATTCAGAAGAAATCCAATGCGGTTTTTTGTCCGATAACATAACTCTAAACAGTTCATTAGTTGGAGGTGATATCTATATTTTTGAGGGAAAAACGAACTTTGCCGATAGCGGTTCTTCTTATTTTAAGGTCTATTATAATTTGGATAATTTATATATCAATAGTAATTACGATGGATGCGGTGATGAGGTTATCTCTGATTCTTTTCAGGAATCTTGTGCCAAGGTAATAAGAACTTCTGGTTCAAATTTTGCTTTAGATAACTCTAACCCACGCAAAGTAGAGAGAATAAGTTTAATCGCGCGCTAGTCTAACAACCATAGAAAATTTATCATTTTAGGCTTATAATGGGCCTGATGAGCAAAAAAGAAGCCGCCGAACGGATAAATATCTTGCGCCGGACGATTAATCGTCACCGGTATCTTTATCATGTCTTGGACCGCGAAGAAATAAGCGAGGCAGCGCTGGATTCGCTGAAACATGAATTAGCCGAATTGGAGGCTAAAAACCCCGATTTGGTCACTCCTGATTCACCGACTCAGCGCGTGGGAGGCGAA
>JAKPVM010000205.1 GCA_029572555.1 Verrucomicrobiota bacterium
CCTCGACTAAAAAAGGTTCAATTACATCGTTTCAGGCTATTTACGTGCCAGCAGACGACATTACCGACCCCGCCCCTGCTACAACATTCACACACCTTGACGCAACCATAGTGTTGGAAAGGTCAATCGCTGAACTTGGTATTTACCCTGCCGTTGATCCCCTGGCATCCACTTCAAGGGCGCTTTCACCGGAAATTGTTGGGCAGGAACATTATGAAGTCGCGCGCAACGTCCAAAGAGTTTTGCAAAGGTATAAAGACCTGCAAGATATTATAGCCATTCTCGGAATGGATGAACTATCGCCTGATGACAAACTCACCGTTTACCGCGCCCGTAAAATCCAGAGATTTTTGAGCCAACCATTCACTGTTGCAGAAGTATTTACCGGACGAATGGGGAAACAAGTGCCCGTGGCTGAAACTGTTAGAGGCTTTAAAGAAATCCTTGATGGAAAACACGACGAAGTGCCGGAAGCAAACTTTTATATGAAAGGCACAATTGACGAAATCTATGAAGCGTAACTTAACCAGTTAAGTAAGAATGTCATCAAAATTAAAATTAGAAATTGTAACACCCGAATCTATTATTTTGTCCGAAGATGTTGAAATGGTTACATTGCCCGGAGTTGAAGGGGAATTAGGTATTTATCCAATGCACATACCATTGATGACACAAATTATTCCGGGAGAACTCCGCTTTATTAAAAATGGAGAAGAAAGGCTAATGGCTGTTGGCGAGGGATTTGTTGAAGTTACAGGTGAAAAGGTTTCAATTTTAACTGATATGGCAATTGAAGCCAAAGATATTGATGAAGCAAAAGCCATAGATGCCCAAAGACGGGCAGAAGCACGATTAAAAGAAAAAATTTCTGATGAAGAAGCCGCGGCGGCGCAGGCGGCAATCGCTCGTTCAGTTACTCAACTACAAATAAAACGAAAAATCAAAAAGTAGTTCAGATTTTTATCTTTTTAGCAAGCGGCACTCTCCACCCCATACCAAAGGCGCGTGTTGTTACTTTAATCCCCGGCGCAGATTGACGCCGCTTATATTCGCAGTTCTCAATTAATTTTATTACATATCTAACTGTGGCTTCATCAATACCTTGATTTATGATTTCTTTTGGCGACTTGCCTTCAACTACATAAGCCTCAAGAATCTTATCCAGAATTTCATAAGGCGGTAGGGAATCCTGGTCAGTTTGATTTGGACGCAGTTCGGCTGATGGTGGTTTTGTTATAGATGAAACGGGAATGATTTCTTCATCTCTGTTAATCCAGCGGGCTATCTTGTAAATCATAGTCTTTGGCACATCGCTAATTACAGCAAGCCCACCACACATATCGCCGTATAGCGTGCAATAACCTACGGCAAGTTCGCTCTTATTTCCCGTAGTAAGAAGCAGTGAACCAAATTTATTTGATAATGCCATTAATATTACCGCCCTTGTGCGGGCTTGAATGTTTTCCTCAGTTACATCTTCGGGTAATCCCTTAAATACATCTGACAATTGTTTTTTTACGGATTCAAATGGAGGTTGAATCGGGATAACCATATATTTAATTTTTAAATTATCAGCCAACTCTCTTGCGTCATCGAGGCTGCCTTTTGAAGAAAATTGTGACGGCAATGAAACACCCATAACATTCTCATTGCCAACTGATTCCGCTGCAATGCAGGCAATTATGGCTGAATCAATTCCACCACTTAATCCAAGCACAATGCTCTTGAAACCGCATTTTTTGACATAATCACGCAAACCCATCACTAATGCCCGATAAATATATTCTTCATCTGGCGGCTGCGCGGTTTTGACAGAGACATCTGAATTTATATCAGCAATCAAGAAATCCTCTTTAAGAATTGAACCATAAGCAATCATCTCCCCTTTTTCATTGTAAACCATACTTCCGCCATCAAATACAAGTTCGTCATTGCCACCGACAAGGTTACAGTAAATCACAGGCTTTCTAAATTTGTGCGATAAATTCAATAACATTTCCTGTCTTGTCTTGTTTTTGCCTAAATGCCAGGGCGAGGCAGAGATATTAATTAAGACCTCTGCGCCTGCTTTAAAAAGTTCCTCGGGTGGATTTCTCCTGTACCGTCTGTCTCGCCAAAAATCTTCATCATTCCAGATATCTTCACAGATAGTTAAACCAATTTTTCTGTCATTGAAAACGACGGGCAAATTTTCTGTGGCAGGCTCAAAATATCTATCCTCATCAAACACATCGTAAGTCGGGAGCAATGTTTTTGATCTTGTTGCGAGTATCTTATTATTTTGAATTATTGCAACAGAATTGGTCAAATCGCGGCCGGGCTTTTTAGAATTTTTGTCCACATATCCAACAACAAGACCAACCTTACCAACTATGGTTTTTAACTTATCTAAAACTGATAGGTTTTTCTCAACGAAGTCCTTTCTTAAAAGCAAATCTCGTGGTGGATAGCCTGTCAACGCCATTTCAGGTGTCAAAACAAGATTGACGCCACATTCAACTCCACGATTATAAGCGTATGCGATTTTCGCAAAATTCCCATCAAAATCACCTATTGTTGTGTCAATTTGAGCAATAGCAATCTTCATAATATCAAGGCTGGAAAAATGTTTTTATAAGAGAGCCTTTGGGGGTCCTGATGACTGTGCCGGGCAAAATATTATTTTTCTTAAACCATCCCTTCTTCACCTCAAGGACAAATTGGATGTTGTCGTTCGTTGCCGTTACAGGCTTCTCGTTCAGCGGTTCAAGGTCATATATTTCCAAAATTACGCCGTTAGGGTCAATGTAAGCAATTGAGAGGGGCACAAAAGTGTTTTTCATATAAAAGGAGGCGCGGTGAGGAATTTGAAAAACGAACAGCATTGCGTCGTTCTCGTTCAGTTCCTTTCTAAACATCATCCCTGTTTGTATTTCTTCGCTTTTCATTGCCACCTCTGCTAATAGTTCAACGCTGCCGAGCCACAATCTTACCTTAGGCAAATTAGTCAATGAATGATTTAAGTGTCCGACTGTTTTCTTTTCCGTTGTTGATTCTGGAACAGTATTAGCCTCTTTTCCGCATCCATAAAAAATCAGGGATAAAGCACAAACTGTTAATATAAATTTTATTTTTTGAATCATTTTTCTGAATTACCTCTAACTTTTAAATCATTTCACGGTAAACATCCGGATGCGGTCGGGAGATAACCACGGCATTTACAAGGACGCCTGCTTCGGCAATGATTTGCCTGCCGGCGGCAATTGCTGATTGAACGGAACCGACATCGCCAATCATAGTGCAAAAGGCTTTTCCACCGAGCGCCATAGCAAGCCGAATTTCAAGCAAAGTTACCGGCGCCGCTTTTGCAGCTGTATCAGCAGCCAATAACAATGTTGCTACATTAAAAGACTCAAGTATCCCCAGCGCACCATCAATCTGTTCTGGCAATTGAGTTCTGCCAATAGCGGTGATTACATCCGGATGAACATTGGGGATAAAAAATTTATCTATCAAACAGCCATTAGAGACTTCGGCGCCAGCCTTTACTGCGCTTTCAACTGCGGCTGTTGGACCGCCTATTAACACCATATATTTCCCGGAACAAATAGACCGGGATAATAAAAGATGAACATTCCCTGCTTTTAACATTGTGTCAGCAGTCTCAAAACCTGCCGCAATGCTTGATAACTCAATTAAACCTAATGATTTTTCGCTCATATTTATTTTTCTATGCAAATTTTCTCTGAATCTACTGAAACAACGACCCCATCAATTGGAGAGTGAACCACCGCCCCAAGAGACCCGTTTGGTATTTCCCCTACCTGTTGTCCTTCTTTTACTCTATCACCAACTTTTACCAGCGGTTTATTCGGTACTCCTGCTGCTTGTTTAAGAAGCAAATTAATCCGTTTCACTTTGTTCACCTCACCAATATAAGGCGCCGGGACATTATATCCTTCCACATCGAGTTTTTTAATAAGTTTCTTTACTGGAACTCTTCTACCCTCACGTAAAGGATGCGGTTTTATATCTTTATTAAATGACAACTTTACACCCATCTTCTTTATCTGGTCTTTTGCGTTATCGCAAGTCTCCTTTGGGAAAAGTCCTTCAGGACAGGCAAATAAAGTGCATAGACCGCAACTGCAACATAGGGCGGCGAATTGATTCCAATGGTCTTCACCAGTGGCAGTAAAAGCAAGACTCCGCATAACTTGATGAGGCTCAACTTGATACCCCAATAAGAACCGAGGACAAAGTTCGGTGCAATATCTGCATTGGTCACAGGCGGATTTACCGATTTTAGCCATACTCTGACGTGGAAGTAGTCTACATTGAGAAACGATATGATTTCGCGGCAAAACAACCACTCCGGTAGAAGTCTTGGTAACAGGGGTATCAAAATCATCAGTTACCTGTCCCATCATCATTCCCCCAATAAATAAAACTGCATTGTCCATTGTTAACCCGCCAGCGATTTCAATACAATCTCGGTAAGTTATTCCTACTGGGACGGTCACTGTGCAAGGATTTTTAACTGCGCCTGTAACAGTCAGGGTCTTTTTGATTACAGGAATTCCTTGCTCGGCTTTTGCAATATTCATCAATGTTTCCACATTATTGACGACCACACCGACCTGTATAGGGATACCTCCTGGCGGTATTAAACGCCCCGTTATGGTATAAACCAAATCAAACTCATCGCCAGCGGGATAATAGTCGCCCAGAATAAACACCTTGATAGGAAGACCTTTGCAAGCAGATTTTACAACCTCAATAGCGTTCTTATTCTTGCCTTTAATCCCGACGAATCCTTCTTTTGCACCTATTGCTTCCATTGAAAGTTGCATTCCACGGACTAAATATTGAGCGAAATTTTCCATCACAGCGGCATCCTTATGAAGTAGCGGTTCGCATTCAGCCCCATTAGCAATTAATACATCTGCCTTAGACGAAATCTTAACATACGTGGGAAAACCACCTCCCCCTGCTCCAACAACACCCGCAATTCTTACTTGTTCGATTAAATTCATATTTTCATTATAACATTAACACAACTTTTCAATGTCTTTGTTGCCTATATTTTAAATTTAATCAAATAATTCTTGATTACTCCATAAAATTTTAAATAAAATTTGGTTTTGTATCCTATTATAACACAATAGGTTAGAGTAATTTATTAAAAATTTTTAAAAAAATGTTGTTGCATTTTAATAAAATATGTATTTATATTCAATTAGGAAAAGCCCGGAACCAACATGCAATTAATAGAACATAATATCAGGGCTGAAAGCCAAAGAAAAAAGATTGCTGATGAGGCCAAGAATCATAAATTGCTGGCGTTTACGTTAATTGAGCTTTTGGTGGTAATAGCAATCATAGGGATACTGGCTGCATTACTTTTACCTTCGTTAAATAAATCAATCGAACAGGGGAAAACGATAATATGTCTTAACAATTTAAAGTCACTTCAACTTGCCTGGCAGTTATATGCTGACGATGAAAATGGCAAATTACCACTTAATAATTATGTAATTAAACTTAAAGGAACTGGTTCAAATGGAAATGATGAACTGAGTTATCAGGGAGAATCATGGGCGCCCGGTGACGCAAGGTATGACACAACAACTGAAAAACTTGAACGTAGTTTGCTATTCCCTTATGTGAAAAGTACCTCTGTTTTTAAATGCCCGTCTGATATGTCAACGGTTGAAAATTCTGTTGGTGAAAAAATCCCTAAACCGCGGGTTCGCAGTGTAAATATGAATATATGGCTTGCCTGTGATGAAAATATTGAAGAGACAACAAAGAAAAAATTATCAATATACAATATTGGAAACATCATTACGCCAAAACCAAGCCAATTTTTTGTTTTTATTGATACTCACGAAGATGCTATTGGCGACCCAACTTTTGGTATCTATCCAGTTGGAGACCTACGCGGTGAATACTGGGTTGATTTGCCAGCACAACGTCATAATAAAGGCGCAAATATTTCATTCGTAGATGGTCACGTCGAACACTGGAAATGGAAAGCCGTTAAAATATTTAAGAGCCATAAACAACCACCGGCAAACCCGAATGATAAAAAAGATTTAAGGCGGCTTCAATCTTGTATTCCACCGGTGGGTGCCACCGCAGAATAATCTTCTAAATCATCACTAAATAAGAAGACCTTGAAACTATCTGACTTTTGATCTTTTTAACCTATTTATTATAACTTTTGCAAATCCTCAATCATCCGTGCTATTCGTTCTCTATATTGAAGAATCGGTCGTGGGTCTGTTGTAAAATTGGTAAGATTTGCAGAGATATCCTCTGGTATAATCAGGAGTTTCTTTGCCTCATCAAGTAAATGATTGTTTGGATGCTTTTTCTCCGCTCTTTGTATCTGTTTTTCAAGCAACCAGAAATATTCATAATCTTCCATACCATCTCTCAAATTTTCCCATCTGATAGAATTTATGGGGTCATCAAGCGCCGGTTCAGAAGCCTTGTTTGGATCGCGTTTAGGCGGATATAAAAACCTGCCGTCGCCATTGCCCCAATAACCGACAAAACCAGTCGGATTATCGTAGCCTGACACATAACTCATCGGGTCTGTCCACGGATTTTGAAGTGTATTAGAATAAACCAAACTGCTTGTCCAATAAACAGTTTCCCATATAAGAATTCCTTGAACCCCGTATTGATAAGACTGCCAGGGCCAGAGCCTCAATTCGGTGCCGGGGTGGTCAATAAATTCCGTTATGTATGGCGCTTTGGGAGCGCAACAAATATACCACCAGACTTCTTCGCCGCGTTGTTTGCACTCTTCCACAAGTTTTTTGCTCCATTCAGGGGTAAGCCCGCACCAAATATCAACATTGCCAATCAATCCTTTTTCAGGTTGTTCGGTCAACAACCGTTTTAGTCCTGGCGCAGCGGCTTTTATACGCTTCATTCCTTCAACAACAAACTCATAATCCTTGCGGTCTGGTTCATCGAACCAGTATGTGTATGCCTTGTTTAACCAGCCTTTCAGACGCAAATGTTCCTCAACTTTGCCAAGATAATCTTTGAATAACCGCGTATGTTCAGGAGTGCCTTCTTTATAGCCCTCCAATGTCCCTAAAGAACGGCTTTGAAATGTCCCACCACCCATTCCACGAAGTGGCAACCTGAACGAGTTGAAGTGATACTTATCAAGCCATTTTTCTCCCACAACATCAAATTGAGAAAAATCCACAACAGAATATTTATTTGTCCCTTCGCCTTTAAAACTTACTTTAATAGGATTATAATCAAAAAATGAGTAAGGGCTAATTCTGTGTTCCGCAAAGTTTTTAAGATATTTTTCATATACGAGCATCTTGTCTTCCTGTGTTTGTAATTTGTGATAACGATTAATTGAGTGTGTGCCCAGACCCAATCCGCTTCTTAAATGTGTTTCCTCTGGAAGTTCAAAATCAAACACGGTTAAAATCAATGGCAAAGTTATGTTGCTGCCTGATGTGGCGATTTTTATTTCACCGTTATAATCACCGCCGGGAATAAATGTTGGAATCTTAAAAGACACCCAGAGCACAAAATTTTCTCCAGCGATTAATCTTACCGGTGTTTTCAACGGTGGCAATGGGTCGGGATATAATCCACGCATAGTGGAACCATCGGTAGGATGAGAAACGGGAACGAAAGCAACTTCATAAATATCTGATTTAATAGGTAACGATTCAAACAATGCTGTCTTTTGAAAAGAGACCTGCACCGAATTCAACTCCAGAGTTTTCTGCGGCATTAGAACAATCTGCACCGGTTCATATTCGCCCTTTGCGGCTGCGACCTTAATTGGTTGTTGACGACCCGACTTAACAGGCGCGCCTTTTTGTTTCCCAATCTTCCAGCCACTTTCACACCACCAGGCAACAAAGTCTTTTGTCTCGGCAAGCCAGTATCCTGGACGCGGGTCTTCCAAAAAACTCACATTCGCGTCAATTTCGCCTGAAAAAATTACATCTTTGTTCTTATCTTTGAACTCAACCAGCAATTTATCTGAGCCAGATTTTTTAATTTGAGACTGAATTGAAATCGCTGTCCTGTCTTTTAAGGAAAGTTGAGATGAATATGTTTTTTCTTTTTCTGTTATACCGGAGTAGCAACCGACCAATAACTGCGTCGTTTTATTTGTCCCTTGATAACTAACTTCAAATGCAATTTTCCATTCATTATTAGTCTTTGCAATGTCTTGAAATTGAATAGCATAATCTTTGTGAACTTTCTGAACATCAATAAAATAAGTTTCGCCAAACATATCGGGAATTTCTGGTGAAAGCGCGGCATTGTATTCAAGAGAATTGATTTGAATCGTTCCATCTTTACCGACAAATTTTATCCGAACAAATATTTCTTTTGCAGGATAAATAGAATCTGGGATTGACAAAATTCCCCCGCGATTTGTCTTATCAAAAAAACCAATGTTCAGCCACTGTTTTAGATTTTTTGAAACTGCGATTTCAACTGCCCCGCCTGTATAATAGTTCAGCGAAGCCCTAAAATTACCTTTATTCTGTTCTACATCTCCAATGTTAAATTTATAAATCAATTCTTTATCAGCCGAAAAAACCCATCTATCCGAATTGAAATGCGCGGTTGTATAATAAAGCGGACGATGATAATTGGCGCCTTTCCAACCGAAATCTGGACTAAAAAAGTATTTACCATCTCTGATACACTCGGCTTCCCCTAATTTTATTTTTCCAAATTTTTTATGCAGCGCAATCGATGGAAATAACCGACAATTATCAAAGTAATATCTCCCCAACATTTCCCAGTGCCCAATCCGTATCTGTTCATCTTGCCTATCATCCGGGAGACGAAAGAAAAAATCATACTGCTGCCAATCTTCGCTTAAATGAAAATCTCTATTTACAGAGGTTGGTCCTGAAACTGCGCAACCACCGCTCGTTGAAACTTCCTTCCTTCCATAAAAGATAAAATGATAAATTCCGCAGTTTGTTAATTGTTCCGGTGTTGAACACCATACGCCGGAATTTTTCCCATTCCCGAATACAGATACCATCTTACCTTCTACACCACCTAAACTCCACTCGCCGGCGCATCCTTTGATTTCCCATCCATCAGGCTTGTTCATACCCACTTCAAAACCAGAATTAGGTATAAGATTTTGAGAATACAAAAAGGGAAATTGGAGCAATACTATAACAATGATAATAATAAATAATTTATTCCGTATCATAGAAGTTAATACTACTCTGCATTGTTTTATACTTCAACATATTCCAGATTTTGAATTGTTTTAAATTGCTATTATAGAGAAGCCGCTCTTAAACGCGGGATTGATGGGTAAAAGCCTCAGCGGGCAACATCTCTTCAAATTTATCCTTTGATATATCAGCTCGGACAAAGAACGCATTCGTCCCGGCAGAATCGCAACCGACAAAAAGCTAATTTTTTTATAGTCATAGGTAAATTATAGATTTCAAATTTTTAACGTCTTAAGAATTACCTTCTATTTTTACTGAATTGGTTCTTTTCCAATAACAATTCCAAACTTTTCTTTTATCCGACGCCGTTCTGCTTGAAGAAGATTTTTGTCCTGTTCATAAACCAGTGTTGGGCAAGGTCGCCAATGAAAAACAGCAGTATCTTTTGTCCAATCTTCTCCAATAGATTTGCAATAGTTGCAAATTATTTTGTTTAATATGGCAGAACTTTCAAAACAATGAATTTTATTTTCCATTGCCCATTTTCTTGGATTGTATTTGTTCGCATTTTTAATAAAGTCATAAAGTTGAAGTCCGACATCTTTATTTTCAAGAAATCTGCCTGTTTCATTATTTATAAAAATTCGAGAGCCAACTTCTGCATTTTTAAAAAGGGCGACGGGTGTGTCTGCAAACAACGATTCAACAACTGCGACGCAAGAACCTTCCCGCAATGATAAAATTACGCTTGTTTTAGAGCGAGAGAGTGCGTTTAAGACCTCGCTATCATTGGCGTTTTCCCATAACTCGAACCTGTTTTCCACTCCGTAAAGACGAGCTTCATTAAGAAGAACCTCGCGTGTTCTATTCCCGTTCCTTTGCCCAATTAAGACTATGCGAAGTGATTCGGGCATCTGTTTTAATGCCTTAAACAGGGCAAAATGCCGTTTATATTTTCCAAAATTCGCAAGCATTATGAGGTCAATATCTTTTTTTTCAAACGGCACCGGATTATACAATTCTGGATTTACCCAGCTTGAACACAACAACCGCACAACTATATATTTTGATGAAATCCTCGGTAAAATAAACGCATCATTAGGGTCGCTTAAATGTGAAAAGACGATATCATCCCATAATTCAGGCAGCAAAAAATTTACCAGACTATACGGAACAGCCCAGACGGGAGAAAGAACAAGCCGGTATTGGCGCGCAAATTCTTTAATATCGCAATTTTGCAAAAGCCGTGTCCACTGATGTTCGAATGATAGGTAAACCACCCCTTTTTCTCGTTCGCTAATAAAAGGTTTTAATACTGTAGCGCTTTCAAGCAATCTGTTTTCGGCAGTCGGTTCAAATTCTCGCCAATCTATACTCCTGCGGTTTAGCCTTTTAATTAAAATCTTAATCTCGCTTTCAATACTTATCTGTTGTTCAGGCGTGCAGCCAAGTCGCACAGCCATACACAATTTGTGTATAGCACGCGCAATATCTTGTGGTTCCCACACATTGGTGTTAACAAGCGACTTTTGTATGAAAGATAAAATTGACCGACAGGTTCGGCTATATCTAACCTTATCCTCTAATTCAATTTTTAATTTAGAAAACATTAAATCTAAAATTTAGCCATTAATTCGTTCATAATTAGCGGGCGTTGAAAATTTATCCTTTCCTGCTGGTCTTAAATCGATGACATATTGACTTGAATCTAATTGGTTCATAACAGACTGTAATTCCTCGTCATCATTGCCAAGAATAATTAACTCTGAATCCTTGATTAGTTCTTGCGCTGAATCAACCATTAACCGCGATATGTGCGGGATTCGTTCTTGAATATAACGACGATTTGCGCCAACAAGCCTTGCAATCGAAACGTGTCTATCAAAAAGTTTTAATTCATAACCACGACCTATCAACATTTCAATCAAAGCAACGATCGGAGATTCGCGCAAATCGTCCGTACCACCCTTAAAGGCAAAACCGAGCACACCGATTTTTTTAACATTTTTCTCACAAATTAGATTAAATGCGTTCTTAATCTGCATCTCATTGCTTATGGAAATTGCCTTTAACAAAGGAACTTCAAGGTCTCGGACTTGAGCTGCTTTTACAAGCGCGCGAAGGTCTTTGGGCAAACAACTTCCCCCAAAGGCAAAGCCCGGCTTCAAATAAGCAGGCGAAATATTAAGCTTTTTATCCATACAAAAGATTTCCATTACCTCGCCAGCATCGATTCCGTATTGTTTGCAAATTGCCCCAATTTCGTTTGAAAAAGTTATTTTAAGCGCATGAAAGGCATTTGATGCATATTTCATCATTTCAGCTGCCCGAAGCGATGTCCTAATTATTTTAGATGGCAAATGGCTATATAGTGAGGCAACAATGTCAAAGTCTTTTTCATACCTTGCGCCGATAATTGTAAGAGGGGGAGAAAAAAAATCTCCAACAGCCGAGCCTTCTCTCAAAAACTCCGGATTCATTACCAATCCAAAGTCCTGACCGAATTTTTTTGACGAGATTTGTTCTATAAGCGGAATAATTTTCTCCTCGCTGGTACATGGAATAACAGTTGATCTGATAACGATAAGGTGATAACTGTTTTTATCTTTAATGGCGTTTGCAATGCTTTCGCATACTCGTAAAACATAAGATAAATCAAGTTCACCACTCGGTTTTGATGGGGTTCCAACGCAAACCATCGAAACATCGGTTTTCATTACTGCGTTGTAATGGTCAGTAGAACCACTGATTTTTCCATTTTTAACGCCATCAGAAATGAGTTCCTCAATATCCTTTTCAATTATCGGAGATTTACCAGCCGCAACCATATTTACTTTGCCAGCATCCACATCAACGCCAATAATATTATGACCACCTCGGGCAAAACTACCGATTAAAACTGCTCCAACATATCCGAGTCCAAAAATACTTATATTCATTTCAGGCTTCCGTTAATGTTTTTCTGAATAATCGTTTCACAATATTTCTCAAACAAATCAGTTACTTTTTCCCAGCTAAAATTCTCCTCAACAAGCCGTCGCGCATTTGAAGATAATTCTGGTAATTCATCGTTTAAAATCCTAATAGTCTTGTCTGCAAAATCATCAGGTGAATCACCGATAAGAATATGTTTGTTATTTTCAACAGCCAATCCCTCAGCGCCAACCGATGTAGATACAACAGGCACTCCTGCCGCCATAGCCTCGTAGATTTTTATTCTTGTTCCACCGCCGACTCGCAATGGCACAACCATAACCGACGCCTTTTTCAAATAAGGTCTAACATCATCAACCGTGCCGGTTACAATGACGGATTTATCATTGTCCACAAGTTCTTTGACGGATTTTGTCGGATTACGTCCGACAATTACAAATTTTGCCGATGGATATTTTCTCTTAATTATAGGATAAATTGAACTAACAAAATATTGAACTGCATCAATATTCGGCATCCAATCCATTGAGCCAAGAAACAAAATAAATCCTTGTTCAGGTGCGCGTCCATCAGGTTTGAAATATTCAACATCAACACCCGTCGGCACGCTACCAAAGACATTTTTAAGACCGTATTCTTCCCGCATTATCCTGCAATCCTCATCGGATACACCAACAACACCACCAAACCTGGCAGAGACATTTTTCTCAAAATTTCTCATCCTTTGCCACTGGCTTTTAAAATACAGATGTGTAAAATAATTATTAGAATTTTCGGCTAATCTCTTCCAAATCAACGCCTCAACATTATGTTGAAACAACAAAGATTTAGATGGTTGTTTTGTTGCTCTAATCCAATTAATCGAAGGAGCTAAAAAATCGCAAACAACAATATCAAAATCTGATTCCTGTTCGGCTATCGCATCTGTCATTAAGTCGCTTTTATATTTTCCAACCGCATAGGGATATTTCGAAAATAAATTTAAAAACAATTCGCAATAAAAATTTAGAGACCTTTTTTTGGCTTCGCTAAATGGAATTAATATCTGACTTGATGAATATTCGGAAGCCTTTTTTATACTCTCTTCGGATGTATCGGGAAGACTCAAAGCAAGATAAGTGATTTTGTGGCGTCTGTTCAATACTTTGAGCATATTGAACGTCCGCAGTTTTCCACCTGTATCCAGCGGATGGAGAAGCCCAGTTTTCAGCCACAATATTTTAAGATGGTTATCCATTAATATTTGACTCAAAGGATGCGTCGAACTCTACAATCCCCCTGTAAATCGGCTTGCAGGGGATACTGGCGGTTGAACTTTGTTTTGCCCCAACGGACACTGCCGTAATATCATAAAAATCCCGATAATATTCTTTGCAATATACATAAAGACCAATCCTATAATCGCCTTCTACAAGCGGCAACGACTTAATTTTGCCAGTTATTTCAAGCGGTTTATTTTGGCTTAAAATATAAGGATTTCCATCCGGTCTGCGTAAATCAATTATACCAACTCTGACGCCATAAACCGAATAAATCAAAATCTGCAAATCAAAGATTGATGTATCTTTTTTAGGTTCAATTCGCAGATGAAAATTGACATCTGTACCAGAAACCACTGGATTGGGTGAAAACTTTAAATTTTTTAAAGTGAACACTTCTCCGAGCGGATAATCAAATTCGCCGGTAGAAACGCCGTCGCCCTTTAAATCGCGCAAATAGGCGGTTATCTGCTCTTGAACAGGCCCAATTCCTTTTACACGACCTTGATTTAAATAAACTACACGTCCACATAAGGTCTGAATTGCTGACATATTATGACTAACAAACAAGACAGTTCTTCCATATCCCCGTGATACCTCCTGCATTTTCCCTAAACATTTATTCTGAAAGGCTGCATCGCCAACTGCAAGGACTTCATCTACCACTAAAATTTCCGGTTCCAAATGAGCAGCAACCGCAAACGCAAGCCGCACATACATCCCCGATGAATATCGTTTTACCGGCGTATCAATAAATTTTTCCACCTCCGCAAATGCAACAATTTCATCAAACTTTTTAATAATCTCGCTTTTACTCATTCCAAGAATTGCGCCGTTCAGGAAAATGTTCTCCCTGCCTGTCAACTCCTGATGAAACCCCGTGCCAACTTCAAGCAAACTGGCGAGCCTGCCTCTGACACGAGCCTCGCCTTCCGTCGGTTCGGTGATTTGGCTCAAAATCTTTAACAAAGTAGATTTACCTGCCCCGTTTCTTCCGATAATTCCGAGGACTTCGCCTGCTTCGACATCAAAGGTAATATCTTTTAAAGCCCAGATATACTCGTCGCCAGCCTTTCTTGGTCGCCATCTTCCAGTAAATATTTTACCAATGGTGCTGACAATTTCAGTGATATGGTCACGCAAAGTATCATTGCTCAACGTTTGTCCAAGCCGATAACGTTTTCCAATCCCCCGAACAGATATGATTGGTTCTTCCATCTTATATTACATCAGCAAAAGTTCTTTCCATACTTCTAAAATAAATTGCGCCTGTAATTAAAAGAATAATTATTACAAGAATACTCACAAGAAAACCTTCCCAATATGGTTCAAAACGCGCCCCCAGTATGCACCATCTAAAACCATCTATTACGCCAACCATTGGATTTAGGTTGTATAAAAACCGATACCTTTCTGGCACTACATCCGAAATAAAACCGACAGGGCTTATATACATCCCCATCCTGACAATAAAAGGCACTATATATTTAACATCTCTGTAGCGAACATTGAGAGCGCTAAACCATAGCCCAACAGAAAACGCAGCAAGAAACGCAACAATGAAAAACAGCAACAGCATTAATAAACGCGGTGTAAAAGGGACATTAAATCCCCACATCATCGCTATTAAAATCAACACAGAAATAAGGAGGTCAACAATGCCGGTCATCACGGCGCTTGCAGGAATAATCAATCTCGGAAAATAAACCTTTGTTATCATCCTTTCCGACGCCACAAGAGACTGGCTGCTTTCTGTCATTGCATTTGCAAAGAACTGCCACGGCAATAACGCCGCAAACACAAGCACCGGATACGGTGCACCATTACTTGGAAATTTACCGACGAGCGAGAAAATCGCCGTGAATATAACCATAGTTAATAACGGCTGAAGGGCTGCCCACGTAACGCCAATATATGTCTGTTTATACCTGACAAGAATATCGCGCCAGGTGAGAAATAAAAATAGCTCTCGGTATCGCCATAGTTCGGCAAAATCAATACTCACAATACCTTTTCGCGCTTTTATTACTCTTTCGTAATCTGCCATCTGGTAAAATATTTATTGTCCGGGATTTAACGCCATTTCAACAATTTAAACTACAACTTTATAAGACATTTAATATTTAATTTCCAACTAAAACTGCTGGTTTAGGTTTAAATCACGAGATTGACTTAATAATTTTAGCCATTGTTACGGCTGTTTGCGCCGCTTCATAACCTCGATTATGTTCAGGGTCAAGACAACGTTTTTCTGCCTGCTGGATATTTTCCAATAATAAAACCTCGTGAATAATTGGCACGCCAAAATCAATCTGCAACCTTGTTATCGCCTCAGTTACCGATTCGCCAATGAGTTGAGCATGAGCCGTCTCACCGCGAATTATTACGCCAAGACAAATAATTGCCGAAATTTTTGTAGAACCATTTTTGAGAATATTAGTTAGAACAACAGGAATTTCATAAGCGCCAGGAACTCTTATAATTTTAATAGAATCAGCTCTTGCCTCTGTTAGACAATTCTTTGCGGCTTTTACCATCGAATCCACATATCGTCGGTTATATTCCGATGTAACAATTACATAATTCCCACCAGTTGCTTGCGACTTTCTTTTTACCGTTTTTAGCATAACTGTTTTTTAAAATAAACGGCGAATTAATCCAATAAAAAACAGGCGCGCAATCAAAATAGTTGATAAATTGTTGAAATATATTAACCTAAAACTATGTATTTATGTCAAAGAAAGTAGCAGTCATCGGGGCGTCGGCGAATCCAAACAAATACGAGCACAAAGCCGCCAAGGCTTACTTAAAATGCGGATACACTGTCTACCCGATTAATCATAAAGAAAAAGAAATTGCTTGATATATCGGCTAAAGGCTGCGATGAACTATGGTTGAACCCGGGAACTGAATCCGAAGAAGTATTAGCAAAAGCAAAAGAATTAGGTCTAAACGTTATTCAAGCCTGCAGTATAATCAACATAGGTTATCACCTAAACGATTTGTAACTAATATAACCAGTGTAAAGTGTGCTGAATAATCCCAATAAGTAACACGGATTCACACGATCTACAGAATATAGTGGATAGTAGATAACATATAAGATAAAGAATTTCCTGAGTTATGATGAACAGTGCGATAGAAAATGCTTTTACTACAATCCCTGCACCCATACCCACTACCGTGGGTTTTTATCTTTTTATTTACTGTTTCTAATATTCTATTGCCTACCTACTACACTATCTACTATCTACTATTGCAGCGCAAAGGGCTCAAAATATTTCTTAAAAAAGCGCGGGCAATTTATAAAGTTCCAAATTGTCAAACCAGCAAATATCCTGTTCGTTATTTTGCGATGCCACATTTAATAATATCACAAGATAAACGGCATTTTCAGGGACTTCTACCACACCGTCTGTTCGTTGCCAATCACCTGTTGCTTTTTGAAATGCAAATATCTTGTCATCATTCCAGCGAACCCATTTTTCATTAGCGTCTTGCCACCTAATCATTACAGTTGGTACTGAATTGCCTTTTGAAAGAGACATTGAACTCGCATAATAACGGTCACCCGGAACTACTTTATGTTTCTGAATAATACATCCTCGTTTAACCATTTTAGCGCGGGCGCTGCCGTTTCCAATTGTTTGGTCGAATAAAAATTCGCCGCGTGGAAGTTTTTCATCCTGCCATAGCGAAAAGCCAGCAGGCAGATTCCCTTTTTCAGCCTTCAAAGAAAAGTCGCCGTTTATGGCAATGTTAGTAAGGGAATTTTTCTTTAATTCATTTTGAGCAAACTCTATCGGATTTTTAACATAAGTGATTACGCCAGTGATTTTTGGCATTGCCTCTTCCCATAGCCTTCCTTTTCCAACGGTTTTAGATAGGTTTTTGAACCATTTATCATTTACAGGTTCTTGCCACCATCGGCATTGTTCGCCGTAAATCCAGACATATTCATCTGCGGCATTTAAAGCAGCTGAAAGATTTCTATAAAGCCTCTTTAACCTTGAACCATCAAGCGGTGGAAAATAATAACGGTTTCCTTCCTCGTTTAAATACATATCAAGATAAAACCCAAACCCCGCCTGAACTTGGGCGATATATTTTCGCCTATTTTCAGGGGAAACAAGCCGAACTGCCGGCCCAGACCACGAACGCATTTTGTTCGCTGCTTGAAGATATTCTTGAAAACTGTCCATATAATATCCGTTTTCGCAACCGTCAACCAGAATCATTGATGGCGGCAGGGCATCCAGCATTCCATCAACGAACGTAGGAAGCAAACCGTATCCATCTCCGATAAGGACATAATCCGGGTTTTCAGAACTGCCTGCCCTAAAATTTATACTATTTAACCAAAGCGAAAGTATCACTGCATCCGGTTGTTCAGATGAAATTGCCTGTATGAACCCACGACCACGTTTTCTTACGAGCGATTTTGTTTCATCGAAGGTTCGTTTTGATTCAGGGTTGAATTTAAATTGCGGTTCACCATAAGATTCAAAGTCAGGAGCAAGCCCTTTTATGCCGCATTGTTTGGCAATTCTTGAACAAATTCGTGCTTTTTCAAAAAGAACGTTCCATCCTGCATCATCGCCCCAATCAATATTTCCCGGTGTAGCATTAAAACGGATAAAGTTATCGGTAAATTTTTTAAACTTACATTGTTTTAAATCATTAATAACATCTGTGAACCAACTAAATTCCCATTTGTTTGTGTCCCATACGGCTTGCGAACTTGCCCTTTTGTTATTGTCAAATTTTGCAACAACATAAAACATCACTCCGTCAAAAGGCGTATTTGCCTCCATACCCTGCCAGTGCTGGCGGAGATACGCAGTGTTTGGAATATCCCAACCGAGATGAATAAACTTTTTGTTCAAATCATTCGCATCTACTCTTTGAGCAAAGAAATAGAGAGAACAAACCAATATAGTTCTGATTGGAAATTTCATTGCCGAGTTCATTTTAAATAGAAGTAATAATTGATTAAAGAGAGAAATACAATAAGAAAGTGCAATATCTATTGCCTTCTGATTTTCCCCAAAACGTTTGGATTTTTACTCGGTGTGAATTTGTTGATTTACTAATTACGTTGTAATATACTTTAAAAATCACCGTTTATGAAATACTGTAAATATTATTTATATTTTGCTATTGTTTGTTTCGGCTTTTCTCTTATAGGCAGTGAAGTCAAACTAAAGATAGATGTAAATCCGAAAATGGTTAAATCTTATGAGAGGGTAGATTTTTTGATTCAGTATAATGGGGCGTTTTCAAATCCATATAACCCGGACGAAGTTGATTTATCAATCGAGATTAAAAATCCAGGTGGAACTACTTCCAAGATTCCGGCATTTTACATTCAGCCTTATGAACGTCGGGTAATAAAGCAGGATAGTCGCGCTCTTGATTGGATTTACCCAAAAAATTCTGCTGGTTGGCAGGCTCGTTTTACTCCACGTGAACCCGGAAAATATCTATGTGTTCCTGTGCTTATTAAGAACCGAATGAAGCCATTGCGATTTGATGCAATTGGTTTTGAGGCTTTTCCATCTAAAAGTCGTGGGTTCGTCCGTGTTTCTGAAAAAAATCGGTCATTTTTCTCTTTTGATGATGGTTCAATATTTTTCCCCATCGGTCAAAATCTTGCCTTCATTGGTTCGGGGCAATATGCGAATCTTGCAAGGGCGGAGGAAATTTTTCAAAATCTGATGGCAAATGGCGCGAATTATTTGAGAATATGGGCTTGTTGCGATGACTGGGCAATGGCTATAGAATCCCCTAAAAGCGCTTTTGGACGCTCCTGGGGACCAAAGCCGAATTTAGTTCCTCAACCAGATAACCAGAACAAATTATGTTTGGAATTTGTAACCGGTGAAGAATCAACCATCTCTGTTTCGCCATCGCATCCGCTTGCGCTTCGTCCTGAAACCCGGTATCTGATTTCCGGACGGCTTCGCTCCGAAAATACTGTTAATGTTTCAATTGAAAGAAACAATTCTATGCAACCAGTTAATCTGTTGACGCAACAAGGCTGGAGTAAGTTTCAACAAGAGTTTACAACAAAACCGAATGAGTGGTGGCTTGGAAACTTACGTTTCAAAAAGAAAGGTGCAGGAAAAGTCTGGCTTGCAGATATTTCACTGATGGAGGTGGGTAGTAATGTTGAATTACTATGGGAAGCAGATGTTAATCGCCCACGAATGGGTGTTTATAATCAAGTTGATTCTTTTATGCTTGATGAGGTTGTTTCGTTTGCCGAAAAAAATGGGGTTTATCTTCAGATTTGTCTTCTGACACGAAATTTGTATATGCACAAACTCGAGGATGAAAAAAGTCCAGAATACGATGATGCAATCCGTTATGCTAAACAATTTTTTCGGTATGCAGTAGCAAGATGGGGTTATTCAACAAGTGTGGCGAGTTGGGAATACTGGAATGAACAAGATCCTAACCTGCCCACAGACCGATTTTATTCGGAATTTGGAGAATATTTAGAACAAATAGACACATATAAGCATTTAAGGGCTACAAGCGCTTGGGGACCTGCGCTTAAAGATTGGAGACACAGCAAACTTGATGTTTCAGACCTTCATTGGTATTTGAGGCCTGTATGGGGTGAATTGTGGAAAAACGCAGTGGCAGCAGCCTATGATAGGGCAATATTTCTAAGGAAAAATGCCACAAATAAACCGGCTTTGCTTAGCGAATTTGGACTAGCAGATGATAAATGGGGATTAAGTCCATATATGAAGAAAGATAAAGAATTGCTTCATTTTCATGATGCGTTATGGTCTTCATCTTTGAGCGGACTTTCCGGCACTACTATGTTCTGGTGGTGGGAACAACTCGATGCAATGAATTGCTATAATCATTATAAGCCACTCTCTTTGTTCCTTTCGGATGTTCCATTTGTTTCGGGATTGCATACGGCAAGAACTGATGTTTCTGATAGTAAAGTAATGGTGATTGGTTTGCAGGGCAGGGATTGCGCTTACCTGTTTTTGTCCGATATTGATGCGATATGGTACAAAGTTGTTGTTGATGGGATAAAGCCGGAAGAAAAAACCGACGTTTCTATTTCTGTCAAGGGGCTTGTTCCTGGTGAATACCGCGTCCAATGGTGGGATACATACAAAGGAAACATTATTGAAGAAAAAATCTATAATCCAACACAACAAAACCTTACCATCTCCGTTCCTTCTTTTCGTCGTGATATTGCAGGAAAGATTGTAAAGGCAAAATAAAAAGCCCCGGATTTACAAATGTTTAAATAAGCAGTTATTTATTGATTTTTCCCGGCGGCGGAAAGTTTTTTGATGCGTCATCCAGTACGAGCACCCAATCAATCATCTCGCCTTTATCTGGCGGAGTAAATTCGCGTTCCCCCTGATTGGTGAATTCACCGATTAATTTAGATGAGCCATCACGCGGATTATACCAATATGCCTTAACTTTCGGGCCTGATATTTTATTCATCTTAACTTTAAATGCCCTTCCAATCGGTGCATATACCATTGCATAACTGCCATTGGAATCGCGTGTTGCAACGAACCGATAGCGTCCAGCACCAGGCACGCTTGTTGGGACGCGGTCTGTAACAATAACATCGTGGTCGGGTATCCGCGTGAGATATGGGCGTGAGAGTATAAGATTTTTTGCATACTGCATTTGAGTAGCACCCGGTTGATGGATTGCCTCATACCACGGCAACAACGGATTGTTTATAGGTGGTCTTTGAGGAGTCCACATTTGCCATATTGAGTGATGACCGTAAGTATGACCACAAGCGCCATTAAATACGTCCCAATAAATTGGTCTTCGGACATCTATAGTGATTGAATGACCGAGTTTTTTAGCATCGAATGAAACAGGGTGATCTTCGTAAATCGGTTCTCCATCTAACACAGGTTTGATTGGAGTTAGATTGTAGTCTACCAGAGTTTGGTCGTATCTTCCTGTATATTCTGCCACGTGTCCATTCTGTCGCATATTGATATCGAGCCAGTCTTCTTTGTGGAAATATTGAGCAGAACCGCTTCCACCAGAAGGGTGAAAAGTAATCAAATGTGCGCCACCATCGCCTCGCCTTAATCCACGAGCCATTGCGCGGATTATTTCTTTTTGCGTATCATTTTCTACTGGTCTATCGCCGCCTAAAATCCATATTACGCCATAGTTTTTATAACGTTTGCCGAGCCATTCGCCATAAACTTCGGCATTGTGCGGATTAAATATTTCTGGACCAGCACCCCATTTTTTATTCCATTTATCTCCCCATGTTGGTAAAACGCCGATATATATACCTAAAGAGTTCGCCTTCTTGATTATATAATCTGTATGATCCCAGTAATCGTTTTGCGGGCCATCTTTAATATCGGGTTTTTCGGGGTCGTTGTTTATCAATGGTTTGTGTCCATAAGCATTTGAGATATCCAAACCATTCAATTCTGCCAGCAGTACTGCTTGAATTACATTGAATCCTTTTTTGGCTCTGTCGTTGAGATAAATATCCACATCTTCACGGTTTAGATTATGAAAAATCTGCCACGCTGTATCCCCAAGCCAGAAAAACGGTTCACCTTTTTCAGTAACTATAAACCTGCCGTTTTGTGAGACTTTGAGTTTTGGCAGTTCCCCCGCGTTTAAACTTATAGATGTTAACGGTATAAGTAGATACACTATCCCTTTGAATAAGCATCTAATTGTTCTCATATTGAATAGTATTTTTATCCCATTTAACTGAGTATTCAATGAAATTCATTTTTGGTGGAGTATTTCCACCAATAGGAATATTTAAAGAGTATGGAACTTTATTAACCCTTAGTGTACCAATTCCTGCATCTTCATACTTTATCCCTTTGCCATCAAATCTGTCCCTGTTTTCTTTAGCAAAAGCATATTTCAAACTATATTTAACTTCAAGAATGCATCCCGTTGGAATTTTGTCATCTACATTTAAAGTAACAACATTTGTGCCGTTCATTAAATATGGTTGGGCAAACCTGTTATGCTCTATTAGACCTTCGAACCTGAACTTTTTAAGCGCTGATGGAAACTCCACTTTCATAAAGACATTATATCGTTGTCTAATGATGTCAGAGATGTTGTCGTTTGTAATTGGCATCCAGTTTTTCCCACCATCAATTGATATAAAAGCCTTGCCATCGCCGCCATCGTAAACGGTCTCAAATTTTCCATTAACATAAGGGTATGGCAGAGGCATTTTGAAAATCGCCGAACCATTAGGTTTGTCAGCCACAAGTCGTCCATTCTCGCAATGCGCATTAATCAATTCAATATCCATTAATGCCTTTTCTTTTGTAAAATCAGGTTCATAAGTAAAAGTCCCGTTTGACCAATTTCTCGGTCCATAATGTTCTGCTATTGGACCGAGTACTGGGTCTTTGACGAAATCCTTTATACCGCAACTGTGTTGTGGCGGTTTACCTTTTACGGCATATCCATTTGTAACAGATGCCCATTCTAATCGGAGTGTAGCAAATACCGACAGAATAAGTTTTGGCGAATAATTTTGGTCTCGCCAGGTGACAGAAGCCCATCCTTTTGAATCACCGACGACTTTACGACTTTTGCATCCACTTACAACGCTCTGTTCTGTATCACCACAACATAGATGCTGGCGCGCTGCCCGTCCTTCTTTGACTGCGTCATAGACTATTGACGGGTCATTTGCAATATCCTCCTGACTCGCAATAGTCTTTTTATCTTTCGTCCAGAAATAACATTTCAGGAACACATCAAGGTAATGCCATTTTCCGCCATATTTAACCTCAATGGTTGTGTGTCCCGGATTACTCCAGCCAACATACCTGCACTCATATCCTGCGGTTTCATAAAGGGCTTTAAGGACGGTATGCTGTCCGCCGCACAAACTCCAACCATAGACATTGATTACCTTCAAAGGACCAACCGTTTGTAGCGAAGACTCTGTCGGATATTGCCAGTGAAATATAGTATTGTGCAACCACTCGTATAGAGCGATTACTTTTTCATCATCAGTTTTTGCGCCGGACAATCGGAACACATCAGCGACGATACTTTCAAGAGATGAACAATTTACTGTTCGGTCTGTGGTAACCTTGAAGTTATATATAGCCCCATTAGTCCAACCAATACCAACCAGAAAATAAGCCAATAAAAGCAACAAAACCTTCTGGAAATATAATTTCATATTTCCGGAAATAACAAACTGTTCCGAATTAATCAACAATCGAATTCATTTAAGTCTCAAGTAATTTCAAGCAGAACCATAGCATTCGTGGGTGATGGAAAAAACTTTTCCACATACTTCCCTTTAGTGTAGATGATATAGTGCCATCGCGGTGAAGGTAGCCGTAAAATTCGCCATAAGTTGGGTCTGAAAAGTGCTGGAATGCCCAATCATTGACTTGTTTATGCCAGTTAGCATATTTTTCATTGCCTGTTAATTCATAAGCAAGAAGGGTAGCGATAATAGCCTCGTTATGGGGCCACCAGAATTTCATATCTTGCCAATATTCCTGAACAGGCTTCTTATAAATGTCTCTAAAATAAAAAATTCCACCAAATTCCTTATCCCATCCACGTTCCCACATCCAATCAAGCATATTTGTTCCGAGTTCAATCAGGTTTGAATCGCCGCGCAGTTTTCCTTCATACATAATAAACCATGCGCCTTCAATTGAATGCCCCGGATTCAAAGTGCGACCATCAAAGTGGTCTATAATGCTGCCATCGGGTGAAACAGTTTCCATCACCGCGCGCAAATCAGGTTTTACAAAAAAACTTTTAATGTCATCAATACACCGATTTATCCACATATCAAAAGATGAATCATTGCCGATGTTTTGTCGCAATTCTTGCGCTGTTACGATTGTAATCATACGAGGAGAAAGCCCAATCATTGGACGTTCATCTGTATATTTAGGGGGCATAAGTCCGGGCGTAAAATTCCATCGGGTAAACAAATCAAATAATGTCCGGGCGCGTTTTGCCGAATCTTCGCTACCGGTGGCGCGAGCGTGAGCGGCAAATGCGATTGATGCAAAAGCCTCGCTAAATGCATATCGTCGTTTTCTGATAGGTTTGCCTTCGCGTGTGACGTGAAAAAACATCCGTCCATCAGTGTCAAAACAATAATTTGACAGGAACTTAAGCCCGTTTTCAGCCCATTCAAGCCATTCAGGACGTTTTTCAATTGTGTTATAGAGTGTCAGGAGCATCCATATCATTCTTCCCTGCGCCCATACGCTTTTATCTGTATCAACAATAGAGCCATCTCTGTCAAGACAGTGTAAAAATCCACCAAACTTATTATCTACCGATGAAGGAAACCAGAATGGAATACAGTCTTTAAAAAGGGCGTCGTGATAAAAATTATGAAGCGCCGTTCGTCCTGATGAAGTCAATAATGACAATGTAGTATCCATAATTATTCGTTTTTTGATTCCGTGAGCCATTGAAAGCTAAATTTTGCAAAGGCAATTCGTTTATAATTGTCAGCCTCAAATAAGCAACCAATTGTGCCATCGGGCAGGGAAGTCAAGACGGAATAGGCAAAACCGCCTTTATAAAGAACCTTTTTAATCTGCCATGTTTTGCCATCATCGAAGCTAATACGAATAGTACCATTTTCGCGTCTAACACTATCCGGGTGCGAAAACATAATGCAATATTTTCCATTATGAGAATACGCGTATATAGAAGCCATACAACCGTTGTCCCGTAGGGCGGGGTCTTCGGTTATCTTTGACCATGTAGTGCCGCCGTCTTTACTGATAGCAATTTTTCGCAGTGCTCTTCCGCCCCATTTGCGGCTGTTTAACATTACAGAGCCATCGGATAGTTCAACCATCTGAACTTCGTTTACCAGACTGATTTCCTGATTTTTTTCATCTGTGATTATAGAACCGGGGGCAGGTTCGCCCAGTTTCCATTTTTCGCCAAAGTCATCGCTATAAACGGATAGCACATACCATTTGCCAAAATGCCCTTCATTAAAGGGCATAATCAATCTTCCTTTATATTGTCCTTTTTGTAACTGGATACCTATTCCAGGACCGCTTGCAAGAATTGTGGCATCCTTATTTTTGATTGTTTTCGTTAAGTCTCGCGGTTTTGACCAATTAAGTCCGTCATCATCAGAATAAATCATATAAGATCTGACGATGTTAGTGCCATCATATCCCGGCTCAAGTTTTTTGCTTCTTTCGGGCAATTTTTCAGGATAAGACTGATAGAATAAAATTATTTTGCCTGAATTTTTTTCAACAACTGCGCAGGGGTTATTAAGCGAATTTCTTCCATCGTCGGCAATTATCTGCATTTCCCCCCATTTATTTCCATTGTCAACACTTCGCTTTAATATAATTTTATTTTGTGCCTGGTCAGCATTCGCAGCCCGTCCTTCAGCAAAGGCAAGGATTGTTCCCTTTGTAGAAACCACCACAGAAGGTATGCGAATAGATTTGAAGCCACCTTCACCGGAGACAAATACATCGCAAAACTGCACTTCTTCCGCTTTGCATTGCAATAGTAGAAAAGCGCTGATTATAATACCAACGCCGATTTTTAAAAACTTTGATAGAATTTGAAAAATATATTTACGCATATTATTTAATCCAGTTAAAAAAACCGAGTTGTTCAAGGTCTGTTCGTAGTTGTTTTATCTGTTCAGAGGTAAGCGAACGAATCGGAAGGCGTGGCGCACCGACATTGATTCCGAGCATTCCCATTACTGCCTTTGAGGCGGTTAAGTAACCGTAACTTGATAAAAGTTTAATCAATTCAACAGAGCGAAACTGCTCTGTTTGAGCCTTTTCTAAATCACCGGCTAAAAACGAATTAATTAATCTATGATATAATGGCGCCGCAAAATTATAACTGCTTCCAACACCACCTTTTCCTCCAAGCGAAAGTGCTGCAAGCAACCATTCGTCTGTGCCATAAGGAATATCAAACTTCCAGTTGCAAGCCCGCAGACATAATTGATAGGACATAAGGTCGGAATTAGTGAACTTGATACCGACGAGATTAGGAATTTTTTCAGGGGCGCGTTTAAGAAATTCTGGCATAGAAAAACATACCCCGGTCAGGATTGGAATATCGTAAAAATAAAACGGTGTGGAAGGTGCTGCGGAGGCGATTTTAGCGCACCAGTTTATTAAATCATCAAGTGCAATGGGTTTAAAATAAGATGGCGCCATTGTTGCTATCGCATATACGCCGAGTTTTTCTGCTTCTGCCGCCAGCGCGCAAGAATCCGCAATACAGTTAGAACCAATATGAACAACAACTTTTAAGTCAGTACCTTTGGTTGCTTTCATCCAACGTCGGGCAAGTTGAAGTCGTTCTTCAAAAGTTAAAGAATGGCATTCGCCGGTGGTGCCATTAATGAAGACAGCCGTAATCTTGTTTATGAGCAGGTGATTTGCCTGTTTTTCTACAATATCAAGGTTCAATGCGCCATCTGAATCAAATGGCGTATGTGTAGCCGCAATGAGTCCTTTAAGTTTCATATTTAATTTTACGTTTTAGTTATTCCTTCTCCTTTTCCATAAACCAGTTCAGGTTTTGGGCGTATTAAGAGTACAAGAACTACGGATATAATCGCCGTAGTTGCAAAAACACCAAAAGTAACGTTCAAAGGGACATTATGGTCGCGTAAAAAACCGAACATCCAATCTGCTGCGCCACCGCAGCTTATGCTTACGAAGTTCATTATTCCGTAGCCAGTGGCGCGTAAATCCGATTTTACAATCTGGCATAGAATAGGCATATTGTTGCAATCAAAAAATCCCCAACCTAAACCGAAAATAATTAAAAAAACGATGGCAATAGCAAGCGTGTTTGCGTTTCCAACACCAAACATAGCTGGAACAATTAGGCTCATTCCGATTGCGCTTACATAAATTCTGCCGCGAATATTTCGATGCATCCACTTATCGGCAATCCAACCGCCTATGATGACACCTACTATTGCCGCGCACTGCCAGTAAATCGTAGCAGATACGCCGGCTTTACCCTGTCCAATGTTGTATCGTTCTTTCAAAATTGCAGGCATCCAATCTCGCACAACCCATCCTGCAATTGCTGGTAATGTAAAATAAAGGACAAGAAGAATGAACGAACCATTGGTTAGCAAAGAGCGCAATGAATTCAACACCGACGGTTTTGCTGTCCTGTCTATAAAATTATTATTTTTAGGCGCATCTTTGATGGAAAATATCAAAGGAATTGCATAAACAATCCCAACTATTCCGCAAATATTAAAAGCCCCGCGCCAGCCAATCGATGAATCAGCCACATATCCACTAAAACCTCCTATGATAACTCCAAGGTAGATAGCCATTTGATGCATTCCTACTGCGCGAGACCGTGTCTCTCCTGTGTGATAATCTGAAATTAACGCAAGCGCAGCAGGAATGTAAAATGCCTCGCTGACACCCATCAAAGAACGAACCCATAACAAGCCTTCATAAGACTTAATATGACCGGTAGCGAATGTTACCGCCGACCAGACAAACAAGCTTGCGCAGATTGTAAATCGCTTGCTGAATCTATCGGCAATATAACCGCCAATTGGACTAAATATAGCATATACCCACTTAAATTGTCCGAGCATCCGGCCCCAGTTTGCATCTGAACCGATATCGGTAATATCCAACATTAGGGAAAACTTCATTGCAGCAAGCATCTGACGGTCTAGATAATTCAACAATGCAACAGGCATCAGCAAAACCACGACAATCCAGATATATTTACTCTTTTTATCCATTAGTCATCTTTGTTATTATGCGATAAATTCAGGTTCGTTTTTTATATTAGTGATTAAGTTATTAAATAACACTATTTATCGTTATTCTTAATTTCCAACACCCATACCTCAGGCGATCGAACACCAGGACGCATCTCTCCTGATGGGAATACATACTTTCCATCCCAGAAAACCGCAGGCAAAGTTGCGCGGGCAAACGGCGCTTTGCCGACCTCTTTCCATCTGTTCTCTACTGCATTGTAGACCAGAATTTTATTTGAAAATCCCGGATGTTTCCACACAGGCTGAAAACCGACTTGTGAACCATCGTCTCCTGTAATAACATAAAAAGTCGAATTAACCACAGGGGCAGGGCAAGGTGCAGCAACCGATGGCATAGGTAGGTCTGCTTTTTTACGCCATCCCGTTTTTAGCTGATACATCCAGGTATCTTTTAAATATTCGCGAGAAGCCTTTCCGTTATTGCTGACTATTGCAGCTCCACCTGCGACAAAAAATGCGTCATTAATCCCTGCTGCAACGGGAAATAATCTCGGCTTACCCGGACACTTTTCAAGTTCGCGCCATCCAAGTTTTGAGGAAGCCATATCAATGGCAAACAACCGATTTAACGCAGACTTTTCACCCGGTTCCTCTGAACCGCCAAACACATATATAACGCTGCCGACTTTTGCGCCGCTCATATTTGCAATATTAATTGGCAAAGATGGGAGAGAATCGATTTTTAGTTTGCCGCCTACTACTTTCAATAAGAAACAATTTGAATAATGCCTGATAGCGTCGCTACCGCCGATGCATACAACCCCTGCTGGTGTGGTTATTGATACCCCATAACCAAGAGGGCGAGGCAATTTTCCGATTGTTTTCCAATTTCTATCAATATAGGCATATACATCATCATACCAGACTTTTTTACCATTTTCCCAGGGCTTTTTATCAGGAAAATTAGCGCCGCCAGCCACCAGCAAATAACCATCGCTTACACCTGCGAAACAACCTGCAAACCCCTCTTTATCGGGTAATGATGGCAACTGACTCCATACAATTGAGTATTCTACTTTTTCTTGAGAATATGAATTAACGGTTATCATAAAAATAAAAATCCATAATTTATAGTCTTTGAATTTCATTTTATTGGTGTTGTGGAAGTGAGACGGTAGAAACAAGATTTGTTTGTTGTGCAATGTGAAAAATATTCAATCCGATTTGTTATTCTCGCTTCATAAAAAATAATTGAATCCCATCGCCTGCCAATAGAATCAGTGTACTCCAGATAATATGAACGTCCAGCATACAGTATGAATTTAATTATATGGTTATTCCCAAAAAAAGGTTCTGCTTGTAGTGAGAGGTAACTATTTGCGTCGAGAGGGTGTGAACCTGCAAAATATTCATTTTTGTTTGATACGCCATCGCCATCTGGGTCGTTAATGTCATCAGGCATTGTTAAATCTGTGCCAAATGCCGCCTCCCAAACGTCTGGCAGTCCGTCGTTGTCAATATCAAGTGAGACTCCCGGCGATGAAACTGCCGCCACCCAGTTTGTCGGTTCGCTGCCAAAAATATTTGGATTAATGCGATGCAAACTAAATCCTGTCCCATCGGCGGCAATAGGCCAGGGTGCCATATCATTGTATCTAACTTCATCTATAACATTAAAATAAACAGCGCCATTGGTATCCGAAGCAACAGGTTTATATATTGAGAGCGTTTCTCCGTCATTTTGCAGGTTGCCAGTAAAAGGACCAAATATTTGAACATTTTCATCAACGGCAAAAGCCGTCCGAAAATCAGGTGGATTTGTTGCGACGACCAGCAACATACCGCCGGGTGCTAACCATACGTTCTCTGGAAACACAAATCCTGCTCCGTTGATTTTCCATCTATTAGTGGGATTTTGAGCGTCAAATAACGGCACTGTATTTGAGGAAATATTTGCCAGTTCAATATATTCTATGCCGTTGACAGCAGGGTGATACATTATTTCATTAATGATAATAGGTCCTGTTTTAGCGCCCACGTTTGGTTGTCCCGGAGTCAATGTTTTTTGCGGTAAAAATAATTCCTCTCCAATAGAGTTCACAATCCGTCCTATGCTAATAGCGGGCTCGATAGCGTTAAATGCAAATCCATGAGTATATCCTGTTAGGTTTCCATCTACATCGGCGCTAAACAGATAAATATTATCTCCGAAAGGTGAAAATGTAAAATTGGCATAACTTGCTATGTTTGAATTAAGGATATGTATATATCCCATTGCAGGGATGACAGTATTTGATGGTATTCTATATTTTTGTCGAAGTAATTTGTCGTTTGTTATGAACCAGCCGCTAATATCTACTGCTTCTTTATTAGGATTATATAATTCAATGAAATCGGCAGACGCATCGGAATAACTAAGAAGGACTTCATTTATAAACACAGGACTGACATAAGGCGGCGGGGCATCAATGCCTGGCGAACCGCCTATTTGACCGCTTGCCCGCCAGCGGTCTGGTCTGTCCGGCGCTTGATATTCATTTGGTGAAACCTGAACGAGCGAAAATCCATAGCCCGCAGCTGCGACAGGCCACGGCAAATCGTTGTTGTAAGTTATTGAAAAAATCGTTGTTCCATCAAAGGCGCTCAATGTAACAGTTTCACCTTTATTATCCAGCTTGCCTGAATAAACGCCGTTTATAATGATACCGGGATATTTTAACTGCATTGCGTCAGGGTTGCGCGCTAATAGGAAAAAGTCTCCGGGTTCAAGGAATGTTCCGTTCGTAAATGTAAATGTTATCCCTGATGTGAATGTTAAGCCGCTTAGGTTCAGAGTATTCGTCCCAATATTCTTGAGTTCAATAAATTCAAAATTATCGCCTGATAGTTCGCCCATTGCTGGCGGGTCATACATTAATTCTGTAAGGACAAGCGTATTAAAATCTTGTTGAATAAAAAATATTACATCAGCAAGACCGCTCCAGTTCGTCCCATTGAGGACTCGCGCTTTTATAATTGTGGTGTTGTTTAAAACAATTGCTTGTTGCCACGACTGAGCAGATTGCGAGATTGCGCCTCCTGATGATCGGGGGTCGGAACCATCAACAGTATAATAGATAACCCCGGCGGGATTAGGATTTGTGAGTATAACAGTAAAACCATTCGTAATTTGTCCACCTTGCTTATTAAATAGCGGCATCTTCAAGAATTGCGCATCTATCGCTGACGCCCGATTTGTTAGCCATAATTTAAAAGCAGCAATTCTTTGGGCAAAATCGGTCATACCTTCCCGAGCCGGCACAATAGCGGTAATTTCATTCGTTTGGCGGTCAACAATTGCAAGTAGACTTGCATCAGAAAGTGCGCCCATTCGCAGTTTTTGCCATTTATCTATGTAAGCCTGATAAAAGTCCGGGTCTGTGAACAATCTGGTATAAAACAAACGGTCGCGAACCCAATCCAAATTTGCAGACGGATTGCTGCTTGTCGGATTTTTATTATAGGAACGGTCAAAGTCCCATATTGGTCCATATTTTAATTTTGCAGAAGACGATTCTCGAACTATGTAAGTGCTTAAAACTTCGGCGTCCTGGTTTTTAGGAAAATTTTGCAAAATGTAGTGGTGCACCCAGTTCTCCACATCTATATAAGATTTGTATCCAACAATAGGATCGCGGTAGTTTTGGCTATATAACGCCACATCAAAGGCGCGAACATAATTCTCAATAGCATTTCGTTGAGCGGATGTAATCTCCCAGCCTTTCGGCGACTCAAAATTAAAAAACGAGTGATAATAATTCGGCATATCATCATTTGCAGGATCAATCCCACTTGAATCAGTTTGAACGGTTCCACTGAATAGATACCTTTTACCTTTGTACCCGCGTGGATTATCATTTGGCGTTTGCAATATACCATCTGGGCCAGCAGTGTGAAAATGTCTCGGGATTATGCTTCCTATTGTTGAACCGGGTGGAAGCGCGTCCATTCTATCAACATTAATCATCCATCCGCCTGTTAAACCATCATCAGATAATTTTGGAATGTCTACTCTGTCTTTGTCTACTTTGATTTTTTCCATCAGAATGAAAAGCCCGGCATAATTACTCATACTAATTGCGCCGCCGTTGGTGTTGATAAAGACCTCCACAAATCTGGTTCTTGGCGCATAGTAGCCGGAGAGATTTGCTAGTTCATATATAAATGAATTATGGATAAGCGCAGCATCAAAGTCCCGACTGCCTGTTGGACTTTTCCAGCTTGGACCGTATAAAACCCAATCGCTTTCAGGCGGCATCCCTAACAATGATCCTTTTTTATCTGTGTTTTCTCCGTCGTTCCAGAGTTCAAGTGAATATGATTTTTTTGTATTGTTAAAGGCACTTGAACCGCGTAATCGGATCCCCGTCCTAAAAGCCGTTGATGGTAGTTCGGCAAATTCGGTTGTGTTTGATGCATTCCGGTCTAAAATCAGTAGCCCGGCAGATTGGTGTTCTACTTGCACAACATCGCTGCCATCACCGTTTGGACCGCGACCGCTAACACCGGGGATTTCTCCTTTGCCAAAATTGTGTATTGTTAAAATCGGCAGAGGCGATGTAAAATTTATTAAGTCTGGACTTATTTTTACATACTGTTTTGTTTTCACCTCAGATTGTGAATATCCAGGTCGGTATGCTCGGGCGCGGATTTCAGTTGAGTTGGTAATTATTATCTGACCGTCGTACAGTGTTCCGTTTGATTTATCAGGGATTGAGCCATCAATAGTATAATAAATCTTTGCGTCTGGAATCGTGTTGCTCAATGTAAGTGTAAGAGTATTGTGGAAAAATTGACTGCTTGGAAAAAATTCTGTCGCAGGAAGCGGCGGTAGTACTCCGGTTGTATTATTAGAACCGGGGGTTGGTGTGCTGAATAAAACATTAGTGTAGTAGGATTTAAACCCATTTAATTCTGCAGATAATAAACAACGTTTTGAGTTGGTTGAATAGGTCAACATCTGGATAGCAAGTATATTTGTGCCGGATATAAGATTTGTTATTGCTGATGACAAATCGATAATTTCATCTTGCAACGCAAAAATATCATTGCGATTGGTTAAAGCGGTTGAATTCCAGGTAAGAATATCTGGCGCGTTTTGCCGGGCAACTTCAATGCCGTTAAGGTATGCTACAAAACCATCGTCATATTTAATTCGTATTACAAGGGAGTTCAGTCCTGAATATTCATCAGACATTACAAATGGGATTCTAACATAGAAAGAGGTTTTACCAGCCAATTCATTGCGTAAATCTGTTTTTATTAAACTTCCGTAAAGATTATCTTCCATATCCGGGGCATAAGCGCCGGGCTGAAGCCGAATATAATCAATCATCCATTGACCATTATTGCCTGTGCTTGAATTATCTCCGATGAACAAAGCATTATTGCCAGCGGCTATTGTGGTTGATGGTGTCAATGGATTTCCAGCCGGATTAATGAGGACATTATCTCGCCATACCCAACAGTTGGCACCTTCACGAACTATTCTGAAGATGTGCTGTCTATCGGTGTTATCTTGTTTTCCAAGTAATAAAGAAGATACTGTTCCCCACGATTGTCCATAACGTCGTATATTGAGCCACGGTGCAATGTTGTTTCCTTTTGAGGCAACAAAACTTAAAGTTCCATAGGCGCCCTCTGTTCCATTAGTGAATACCTGAACGCTGAATTCAGCGGTGAAATTGGTACCAAATTGGCTTCTCCAGATACTCCTGTCAAAATTAGCGTCGCAAGTCATACCATTAGTTCCAATCGCAATTCCGTTGGATATAGTTGGAAAATTTATACCCGACCAATCATTGGTTTTATTGTTATCAAGGTCTTGTGAATAAGGCGCAACATCCATTTCATAACGAAAAGCAAAAACGGTTGAATCAAGTTTGTTAGTTAGTGGTGTATATCCTACTACACCAATATCGAAGCCTACAGTTGATATGCCTCTGTTCCAATTGCTATCATCAAAAGGTTCTCCGCCAGTCCAGGAAAAAACCGCCAATTCATTTGTCGGCGCAAATACCATCATTACTGTATTTGAATTGATTAACTTGAATTCTTCCAATGCCAACCCTGAACCAAATGAGATGTTTTCTTCAAGCGCCGGATAAGAATTGAAAGCTTGTAATATCGTAGTGCAATCCGGCGCAACAAGGGCAAGGTATCCGCCATTTTTGTTTAGCCGAAAATTTGTATGTAATTGCGACTCAGCATTTGTAAGGTTTCTACCGGAGGCAAACACGATTAAATATCCGCCGTCAGGAATAATTACACCGTCAGGAAACCGCCATTTTGTTAATGAATCTTGATTGTCTGTTAAATAATAACCGCCAATATTAAAACTGCCCGGACCAGAATTATATATTTCAATCCAATCTGATGACTCTCCGAAATCGTCAAGGAGAAAAGATTTGTTTTGAGCCATAAATTCTGTGATGAACGGAGTGGATAAAACCATCCCGTTCACCATCAAGAAACAGATTAACAACATTATGCGAATCAACTCTCTTGATTTTTTAGATAAGCCACAAATTTTCATTCACACAAAAGTTTATTGTAGCAACCGTATCCGATAGAATGCCTGGTTTTCTGGAGGATTTTCATCTATGAATATTCCAAAGCCATCGGGTGAAACAGTTATGTTGGTTATCGTTGTGTATGGTCCATAAACCTTGATTGCCCGTTGAATTTCATAAGTTGTGTTTTGTGTTCCGGTAAACTGAAACCTCCATCCATTTTCAACCTTTACGAGTGGTTGTATTTTGAGTTCATAAACCAACGTTATAAGAACCGTTCCTGTTGCCGAACCGCCGCGCCCATCGCTAATTGTGTATGTAAAAGAATCAGCGCCTACATAATTTTCTTTCGGAGTATAAGTAATTATCCCATTCTCAAATGTGACTGCAGCGCCATTAGTGCTTGTGCTTGATATTCCAGCAATTGCAACAGGGTCTGAGTCTAAATCGCTCGCTAAACCAAGTAGTGTTTCCTCAGTAATTTGCAAAGGTTCAGTTGGTTTAATTATGACTGCATAATCTGAAGATATTACCGGATTGCGATTGACTATTACTTCTGCTACCTGGCTGGTTATGCTCCCCGATGGATCTGATAATACAACATAATAATTTCCTGCTTGTTCATACTTAATATTTGTAATTGTTAGCGACGAATTAGTCGCGTCCTGAATCAAATTATCATTGTGATACCATTGAAATACTCGTGGTACACCACCAATAGATTCAGTGGTTAAAGTTAAATCGTTGCCCTCAGTTATAAGACCGCTCTCAGGTTGCCGAGTAATTTGAAGCGGGAAATATTTAGAACATAAGTATGCCTGTACCTCAGCCCTTTGTTCAGCGCTCAATACACCGCTGTAAATTAATACTTCCGCTATCTGTCCGTCGAGGGCGTCGGTGGCGATATTTGGCGACCTTCCAATCCATGTCTTTACCGGGGTGCCAAATCCTAATGACGCCCCGTATCTGTTAGTGTTAGACGAGGCTATATTGAGCACGGGGATTTCAAACCGACTATAGACATCACCCACAGGTCCGTCAATAGACCCTTCGCAAATCATCCATTGTCCAACCGAAATTGGATAAGCCATTGATTCAACTGTGCCGCCTGAACTATTTCTGCCGTTGGCTACCAAAGCGGGTTTATTTCCTGTGGATGAGTTTCCTGCAAATAGGAACGAACCCCAGTTTGCCTGATTAAATGATGAATGATGCCGTAGCAAATTTGGAAAATATCCTGACGTTATGTTTGCCACCTGTTTAAACACAATAAACCATGTAAATTTATTGCTATTAAAACCTGTCGATTTGCTTCCATCAATCAAAAGTCCCTGCTGGTTGGCGCGTAAAAACGAAAGGGTTGTTCGGCCGTTCAGACTATTATTTACCACACCGGGTCTGGTGTTTCCAGTATCTGAGTATGCTACAGTATGGTTCTCATTGCCTGATTGGTCTTTAAAAGTAAAACCGCTGACAGGATGGGCAGATATTACCTCGCTATTAAATGCCACCAGTAATTGTTCTATAAAGGGAAAACCGCTTGGCGCCTTTATTTCGACTATTTCATCCGCTAAATTCCCGGACAAATCTACTACGCCAAGAACCTGAAGGAGATAATTTGACCCTGCTTGTGGGGTGATTTCTGTGAATAAATCCACAGTAAATTTATCAACCATCACCAAATTTGAGACACCTAAATCATCGCCTTTAAAATAATAATTAAATGGCTCTATTGCGCTGTTGGTATCAACTGGTTCAGAAAAATGAAGCCGCAGCCTCTGCGCAAAAATAGAAACACTTGTTTCTGTAACATAAGGCGGAATTGTGTCCGGCAAAACTGTTAATGTTGCTGGTGTTGTATCTGCATAACCACTGATATTTGTTGCCCGACATACATATTCTCCTTCGTCATAAATTGTAATAAATTGAATCGTATAACTCGGTTGATTGGCGCCGCTTATCGGTTCACCGTTAAAATACCATTGATATCCAAGGACAATGTTTGTGAAAACTGCTGTAAAAGTAACAGAATCGCCAACTGCATTTATGGATGATAGAGGATTTTGCACCACTTCCGGAGGTGGTGGTGGTTCATTCACCTCAAATAATACTCTATTAAAAAATCCTTCACCCCGTCCACCACTGGACTGTGTGCCCCATTCAACCGTATTGTTTGCAGTTGCTGATTGTCCAGTCCAGTTAGATGCAAGAACAGTATTGTCATATTTATAACTGGCAGTTTTAGTAACAGGATCGTATATAAACTCGTGCAAATGATAATTAGTTGAACCGACCCCGCTGCTTGTAACCGTAAGGGTAGGACCGCCGGGAAGCGTTACCACAAGGTCGTTATTAACGTTTATATCGAAAAAGGCGTTATACCGACGTCCATTCAAACCACCGAAATTAATATAAACAGAATTTCCTCCTGTATTTCCTGCAACGGGATCTTGAACCCGAAGATAAATACCTAATCGACAGCCATAATTAAGTATGTTTGTCAAAATTTCAGCAGATAAATTATAGTAATAATATAAAAACTTGCTTGCTACGGTTGAATTGTCGCGTATTCGCCATGCGTTATATCCGGTGTCCCCGTCAGGAGA